>JAICJP010000101.1 GCA_025928375.1 Candidatus Sulfotelmatobacter sp. | reverse complement strand
TGGACGCCAAGTTCATCCTGCACGACAGCTTCGTGCTCGACGCGACGGTGAATCCCGACTTCAGCCAGATTGAATCCGACCAGCCGCAGATCACTGTCAACCAACGTTTCGAAGTTTTCTTTCCGGAGAAGCGCCCGTTCTTCCTGGAAAACAGCAATTACTTCACCACGCCAATCAATATGGTCTTTACGCGCCGTATTGCCCACCCGGAGTTTGGGCTGCGCCTGACGGGCAAGACCGGGCCTTGGGCTGTGGGACTAATGGCCAGCGACGACCGCGCTCCCGGCGAGGTGCTGCCGCCCACCGATCCGCACGCGGGAGAGCGCGCGACCTTTACCATTGCCCGGGTCAGCCGCGATATTTTCGAGCAATCGAATATCGGCGCGACTTATACCGACCGCGAGTTCGCCGGCGGATACAACCGCGTCGGCGGGGTGGACGCAAATCTTAAGCTCGCGCAAAATTGGCGCCTGCAAGGCCAGGCCGTAACCAGTTCCACCCTCGATGTAATCTCGGGAACGCGCTCAGCCGGGCCAGGCTACAAAGCCGATCTCGAACGCATCGGACGCAACTTCAACCTGCAGTCCCTCTATGCGGATTACAGCCCCGGCTTCGTCACTGAAACCGGCTTTGTCAATCGCGTGGATATTCGCGAGCAGATGACCAATGCCAGCTACTATTTTCGCCCAGAGGGAAAATTCCTGATCTCCTACGGCCCCACCTTGGAGCAATTCAACATCTGGGACCATCGGGGCACGGCACTCGATTACTTCTTCTACCCCGGCTTCCGCGCGGATATGGCGCGCGGCACATACATCAATGTCCATCCCTTCGGCTACGACGATGTCCGATTGCGGCCTCTCGACTATGCCACGCTGTCGCGTGTAACGGCGTTCCCGCAACCCTTTTGGGGCGTTGAGGCGGGCACGAGCTGGCTCAAAGAGTTGGACTTCACCGCCTTTTTCGTTTCCGGCAAGGGAGTCAATTACAATCCCGCGGCGGGTCAGGCCCCGAGTATGGGCCACGAAGACCAGGGCAATTTCACTCTCACCTTTCATGCCCGCGGACGCCTCAGAGTCGACAATGCTTACCTGATTGAGCACAT
This sequence comes from Candidatus Sulfotelmatobacter sp., assembly GCA_025928375.1. Taxonomy (GTDB): domain Bacteria; phylum Acidobacteriota; class Terriglobia; order Terriglobales; family Acidobacteriaceae; genus Sulfotelmatobacter. The sequence goes on along the minus strand of JAICJP010000101.1, from coordinate 12,328 downwards.
CCGCCAGAACCAGCCCAGCCTCACCGCGGTCACGAACCACATCTTCCGCAGCAAGTGGAACTACCAATTCACGCGCGCGCTCTCGGCCAGAGTGATTCTGCAGTACACCTCGGTGCTGTCCAATCCGGAGATCAGCGCGTTACCGCGCACCAAAAACTTCAATGCGGATTTCCTGATCACCTATCTGGTTCACCCCGGAACCGCCATCTACGCCGGCTACAACAGTGATCTGGCGAATTTCAACCGTAACTTGGTAGTAGATCCAGTTACGGGATTCATCATGACGGGCCCCCGCGGCTACATCAACGATGGCCGCCAATTCTTCGTAAAGGCATCGTACCTCTTCAGATTTTAGGAATTCACTTGGATGGTCAAAACGTGTAATCGCATGCTTACAACAGTTATGGCGTGCGAATGTGCTCGACGGCTTTGCTAGCCTTGAGCCGATGAATCCACCGAACACGCGACCAATGTTTGGTCGCGCCGCATTTGCTCGCCTGTGGGCCCTGGAGTAACATTCGTCTCCACGGGCGAACGCCCGGCAAAACACGAAAACGCGCAGGAAGTTCCTGTTCGCTGCGTTTTCCCAGGCACCTAGCTCAGCTCCCCCAATGACAGAACACCCATCGCAAGCCGCGGATAGCCAGATGTCCGGATCTCTTACCGGGAACACTATCGGCCGCTTTGTAATTGGCGGGCGGCTGGGTAAAGGAGGCATGGGAGAAGTGTACCGGGCGGAAGACACGCGCCTGAAGCGCAGCGTCGCGCTCAAGCGGCTCTCGGTCAGCCTGCGCTCGGACCCTCTATATCGCCGCCGCTTTGAGGAAGAGGCCGAACGCGCGTCCTGCCTCAACCATGCTCATATCGCGGCCATTTATGACGTGATCGAGGAGCAAGGCGAAATCTTTCTGGTGATGGAGTTTGTGGATGGGCAAAACCTGCGCCAGCGCATCCAGCAGGCGCCTATGAACCTGAAGCAGTTTCTGGCGATCGCGGTGCAAAGCGCGCAGGCCCTGATGGCGGCACACGAACACGGTATCGTGCACTGCGACATCAAGCCGGAAAATATCATGCTTACTCCTAATGGAGAGGTAAAGATTCTCGACTTTGGCGTAGCCAAGCACCTGCCAAGATCCGACCAGAGTACAACCGTGGACAGGGCAAGCGGAGTCACTGGCACGCCCGCATATATGTCGCCTGAGGTTCTGCTGGAGAAGCCTCCCGATGGTCGCTCCGACATTTTCTCTCTTGGAGTCGTGTTCTATGAAGTCTTGGCTGGTCATCATCCCTTTTTAGCCGGCGGTTTCGTGGCTACCAGCGACCGCATACGTCACGAGACTCCGGCCCCAATCCACACCTTCAATTCGGAGGTGCCGGAAAAGCTGGAAAAGCTGGTCAACAAGGCGATGGCCAAAGACCCGGGGCAACGCCATGCGAGCACTCGCGAGTTATTGGAGGAGTTGCACCTGATTGAGGGTGCTTTGACACCAACTGGCTTATCACGACTGCTGCCCCGAAAAACGAGCCCCAAACCAAGCCACAAACTTCTGACTACGCTCGCCGCGGTCGCTGCGGCATTGCTTGTTGTTGGTTTGCTTGCGGTTGTCTTCTACAAAGGCAAACCGAAGGATGTCGGTTCCGACAAGCAGACTCCCGTTCATCTGGCGGTCCTGCCGTTTACTTCCAGCGCCGAGGATCCCGGCACCAAGGCGTTCTGTAACGGGCTGACCGAAACGCTTGCGGTCAAACTTACCCAGCTCGCAGGCGGTAACCCTGTGCACGTTGTTCCCACCAGCGAGATACGCGCGGAAGGTATAACCAATGTAGAACAGGCCCGCAAGGGTTTCGGCGTGACTCTGGTGCTAGAGGGAGCTTTGCAGGAGTCAGGCAACAGGGTCCGGATCACCTATAGCCTCGTGGACGCGGTGCGGATGCGACAACTCTCTGCCGGCACCATAACCGCCGATATGAGTGACGTTTTCGGCTTGCAAGATCGCGTCGTTGAAAGCGTCGTAGATATGCTCGGCCTCCAACTCCGTGGGGTTGATCATCACGCCCTGGTGGCGCATGGTACAAGCGAGCCGGCAGCTTACGACTACTATCTACGCGGCCTTGGGTATTTGCAGGACTACCACAAGCCGGAAAATGTAAGCAGCGCCATTGCTCTCTTCAGCAGCGCGCTCGAGCGTGATCCGCAGTATGTATCGGCGTACGCCGGACTGGGAGAGGCCTATTGGGCAACGTACAACGCAACCTACGAACCAAAATGGATGGACCTGGCGAAGCAAGCCTGCGAGCGTGCCGTGGCTCTTGACTCGGAGTCGGGCGAGGCCCGCAGCTGCCTGGGTAGGGTGTATGCCAGCATAGGCCGATACGAGGAAGCCGTGCAGCAATTCCAACGGGCTGTGCACACTGACCCGACCAATGACGGCGCCTATCGGGGATTGGCCTCAGTCTATGAACGATTAGGCAGATTAGCCGAAGCCGAAAACACCTACCGGCTTGCCGTTCAAGTCCGTCCCGGATATTGGGCGGGATACGGCTGGCTAGGCAGTTTTTATTCCCACCAGGCGCGATATTCGGAAGCGGCAAACGAGTTCAAGCGCGCTATTGCCCTCGCTCCCGACGATCCCCACGGCTACCGTATGCTGGGTGGTGTTTACATCTTCATGGGCGAGTACGCCAAGGCGATGGAAGTCCTGCGCCACGCCATCGCTCTCTTTCCCACCGCCGAGGCCTACTCCAATCTTGGCGTTGCCTATTTCAATTTGCGCCGCTTTGATGATTCCGTGAATGCGCTTGAACATGCCTGTACGGCCACGACAAAGGACTACGATACTTGCGGAAACCTGGCCCGCGCCTACTACTGGAGCCCAACCAAGCGAAGCCAGGCTCGCCAGATGTATGAGCGGGCAATTCGCATGGCGGGAGAAACCTTACGTGTCAATCCCAAGGACGGAGACGCAAACGTCCTTATGGCGAATTATTACGCGATGTTGGGGAATCGCTCCCAAGCTCTCAAACATCTGCAGGAGGCCATGAATTTGAATCCGGCCGTCCCAGAATATCTTGCGATCGCTGCCGTCATCCATAACCAGTTTGCAGAAAAGGATCAGGCCCTAAGATGCCTGGAAAAGGCACGGGAGCTGGGGTATTCCCCAGCCGAGATTCGCGCATCCCCGGAGTTCGATAATCTGCGCGATGAGACCAGATTTAAGCAGTTAATCCTCCCCAAATGAGGTATTATGGCGGCCCTGACGGGGTGCCGGAGCCGTACTTCAAATCAAGACTTCTTCATGGAACGGTCTTGATATGCGGATCGAGCACCTGCCCTCCCTCGATTTGAAACTCCACCTCATACACGCAATAATTTGGCACCATAGGGTCGAGAGATCCTGAAAAGTAGCCGTCTACCGTGTCAGTAGGGGGGTCTTTCAGAAAGGGATGCTGTTTGCAATTCGGGGATTGGTCTTTTGCGGCGCCATGTATTTTTATCTTGAACTTCTTGCTTGAGCCAGATACCCAAATGATCGCGTCGTCCGCGCTCTTACTGAGACACACGGGATCGTGTGGTTGGGTCTCCACGTAATCGACGTTGTAGGCCTTGATCTCCCTTTTAGATTTCGGGAGCTTGATGGGCGGCGCGTAACCAGATGCCGGATTCGGCGTCGCGCATCGTGATGTGTCACTGCTCTGAGCAGGCAGCATCGTGCACGACAACCACATCAGCGCAGCTATGCAAACGATTTTTTTCATATTCACTAACCTTCCGAATCTGAATTGGCGACTCGTAGGAGTCAACGCTCGCAAAACCCACGGTACAGAGAAATCGTCAAATGCCCCTTGATTTTTGGCCGGGTTCAGTTCTAGCTAGGCGCGAGAGAGCGTCATATCCCGACCTCGAGCGCTCGACGTTGGGCGCCCCGAACCTCGGGCGTGCCTAACCTAGTTCGGTTAAGTTTTTCTTGGGGCCGGAACCAGGGCCGGTTCAGTCGATAGCATTCCGATGATCTTACTGCGCTCGGCTGACTGGGAACCACAATACGCCTCACTTTACCCAAGTCAAGGCAAAATCTGAGCAGTCGAGCCGCACAAACTGCCCAGTCAGCTTGCGACTTCTTCTTTGACAATCCTAGGCAGCCGGTAGCTGTTCAAATATGGCCATCTCTAACAATGTCGGCAGTGTCAAGCAGTTTTCGAGCGCACTACAGCATGCACTCGGAGAAGAGCGCCATTTCGCTCTCGTAGATGGTTTGCGCGTTTCCAACCTGGGCTCGCTTTTAATCGTTAGGATCAGGAACTCAGTCCGACCCAGCCATCTCTTCGATCACCAACCGCGATCATGATTACTTCTCATGCTCGTGCCCAAAAAGGCGAATGAAAAGCGCACACTTGTGAAATCGCCTGTTAACAACATCGCACGAATCCCAATCGACCATTTTGACCTGCCGATGTACTTTGCGCTATAAAGTGACGCATGGTTCCATTGGATACCGGAAAGCCAAGAGGAAGGATGTTTCTATATGCGGCGCTTGGAGTGGCGTTCGTCATTTCGATGGCGATTGCGTGGAACTCTTATGCAATCCGTAGCCATGCACGTTGGTTCATACGGGCGCGTCGATATAAAGCTGAGGTTTTGGCGCAGCCAAGTGTTAACGGACAGTTGCGGCACATCGAGTGGGACGGATGGGGCGGTGCCCCGGTAGGTGACTGGACTGTTTATCTAGTTTTCGACCCGACAGACTCACTTTCAGCAGCAGCCAGCCATCGTGAGTCCGGCAAACTCAGCGGCATACCATGCGACGTGGATGAAGTTCGTCGCTTGGAAAGTCATTGGTACTCCGTCACGCTGTCGATGAATGAGTGGTGGGAGCAATGCAAGTAGAGCGATGACTGTTGAAATATCGCCCTTTCACTCATTCATGCTGCAGGGCAAGACTTTGCTGGATTTGTGAGAAATCCATTGCGCCTCATCACAATGAAAAGCCGTCTATCTCCACGTCTCGATTTTCGGTACTCTTAGCCCGAGTGGCAGACAGAACATCAACAATGGGAACAGCACCGCTACCTGGCCACAGCCGCGCTTTGGACCTCGAGCCTCTCGTAAACTTCCTCCGCCCGTCGTAGCGCCTCCTGCACGTTCTCGCAAATATTCTCTTCGCCAATCAATTCCGCGAATTCCGCCTGATGAATCAACTGCGCGGGCTGCTCTCTTGCCCCGCAGAGAATCAGCGTGCGCTTGCTCGCGTGCAGTTGTTTCGCGACTTCCTCGATGGCGAATAGACCGGTGGCATCCAGTGCGGTCATGTTCCGCAGCCGCAGAATGACCACCGGCGGCAACTTATGCACATTTTCTGTTACGGCAGCAATCTTGTCGGTCGCCCCGAACAGGAACGGCCCATGAATCCGGAAGATAGTTGCGTAATAGGGAATGTCTTTATCCTGCAGGATGTGAACGCGCCCATCTTCCACGTAATCATCCGTGACCTGCGACACCGTGGTGGTCGACGCTACCCGGCTGATGAACAGCAAGGCCGCCAGAATCATTCCCGCTTCCACCGCCACGGTAAGGTCCGCGAAAACGGTCAAAGCGAACGTAACCAGCCAGATGCTGATGTCCGTCTTCGTGAGCTTCAGCAGCTGCGGGATCTCGCGCCACTCGCCCATGTTGTAGGCGACCACCATCAGAATTCCCGCGAGCGCCGCCATGGGCACGTAGCTGACTAGGGGCGCCGCAAACAGCAGAATGCAGAGCAGCGTCAGGGCATGAACGATTCCCGCAACTGGCGACTGGGCCCCCGCTCGAATGTTGGTAGCGGTTCGTGCAATGGCTCCCGTCGCCGGCAACCCGCCGAACATCGGCGAGAAAATGTTGGCGATCCCCTGGCCGAACAATTCAACATTAGGATTGTGCCGGTCGTTGCTCATGCGATCGGAGACTACGGCGGACATCAACGATTCGATCGCGCCCAGCATCGCCACCGTGAATGCCGGTCCCAGCAAGCCATGGATCAGGTCCACACGGAATCGCGGAATCTGCAAGTGAGGGAGCCCGCCCGGGATTCCCCCGAACTTGGTTCCAATGGTCTCCACTGGCAATTTGAAGAAGTACACCGCGGAGGTGGCCATCACCAGCGCAACGATCGGACCCGGGATGCGAGTCGAAACACTTCGGCAGACAATCAGAGTGAGCAGTGTGAAAACGGCGAGCGCGGTAGCTTCGAACGAGAGCGTATGAAAATTCGCGGCCAGCGCTTGCATGCGCAATGAAAACACGCCGGGAACTTTCTCCAGGTGCAGGCCAAAAAAGTCTTTCACCTGCGTGCTGGCGATGAGCACCGCGATGCCGTTGGTGAACCCGATCACGACCGGCCGCGGGATAAACTTCACTGCCGTGCCCAGGCCCGTGACGCCCATAATAACCAGCAGCACGCCCGCCATCACCGTGCACATGAATAGCCCATCCACTCCATGCACCGCGACAATCCCGGCCACCACCACCACAAACGCGCCGGTTGGACCACCGATCTGCGTCTTTGATCCTCCGAAGACAGAAATCAAGAACCCCGTGACGATTGCGCAGTAGATTCCAGCCTGCGGCGTGAGGCCTGAAGCAATAGAAAATGCCATGGCCAGCGGCAACGCGACCAACCCCACCGTGACCCCGGCAATCAGATCCAGAAGAAATTTGTGCCGATCATACGTTCGCAAGCAGACGACGGACTTAGGAAGCCAATTTTCATTCAGGAAAGTACGCGCCATTTTCACATTATGGCCCTACGGCGCGGAATAAGGTAGTTACGTCTGTGTAGTCCCGGGGTTGTGTAGGCCCGGACGCCTCGTCCGGGCTTGCGCGCGAAGCGCGCAATGGGAAGACTCGATGCAGAAAAAACTTGCTGCCAGTTTCTGAGAAGAATTCCAGTTCCTCACGCTCGCTTGGCGAGCGGGACGGACTAGGCGTCCGCCCCTACACGAGTTCGGTTGCGCGAAGCGCAATGAAGAACCGCAACGAACCCTCCCACATTTCTCAGGCTGAAACTCAACCTCACTGGCGTAAAATTCGACAACCCTACGGGAAGGTTCAACCCATGCTCAAATGCTGGCAAGCAGCATTATTCGCCTCCATCTCTCTGGCATTCTCGCTCCAAGCCTTCGCTCAAAAAAATCCTTTAGCGGGTGATCCCAAGGCGGCCAAGGCCGGAGAATCCGAATTCCGCATCAACTGCGCCCTGTGTCACGGACTCGGAGCGAAGGGCGGTGGCCGCGGGCCCGATCTCACCCGCGCCGTGAAGAAGCACACCCACACGGACGCCGACATGTTTCAGGTAATCAGCAACGGAATTCCCGGGACGGCTATGCCCGCCAACGGAACCAACGGGCAAGGCGTCGGGATGACCGAGCGCGAGATCTGGCAAATCATCGCCTACCTTCGCAGCCAGGAAGTGAAAGCCTCGCCAGCGTCACTCGGCAACACCGCCCGTGGCAAGGAACTGTTTTACGGCGACGCCAACTGCTCGATGTGCCACATGGTGCAAGGCAAAGGGGGCCGGCTCGGACCCGACCTGACGGGGGTAGCCGGATCCCGCACTCGCGAGGCGATCATCGACTCCGTACGCAATCCCAGCCGCCGCCTCGCCTGGGGGCTCACCGAGGCCACCAAAGAGTTCCCGCAGGAGTATGAGACCCTGACCGTCGTGACCGCCGATGGCAAGCAAATCAAAGGAGTCACGCTCAACGAGGACAGCTTCACCGTCCAGATCATGGACATGAGCGAGAACCTCCACCTGCTGGAGAAAGACAAGCTCCGCTCGTTTCAAAAAACGCGCGAGTCCGCCATGCCGAAGTACACCACCGACGTGCTCGGCGATAAAGACCTGCACGACGTAGTGGCGTTCCTGACCAGCCTGGAGGCGAAATGAATCGCCCCGGCCAATCGCGAATCGCTGCTGCTGTCTTTTTCTGCCTCGCGTGCACCGCCTCGGCTCAGGTCACCTCCGAACGCCTGGTCAACTCCGCCAAAGAGCCGCAGAATTGGATGACCTACTCCGGCGACTACTCCGGGAAGCGCTTCAGCGCACTCGATCAAATCAACACGGCCAACGCGCCATCCCTCATCCCCAGGTGGGTATACCAGCTCGGCTCCACAGGAAAGATGGAAACTTCCCCGCTCGAAGTGGATGGCGTCCTTTACGCCACCGGTCCCGACGATCGCGCCTTCGCTCTAGACGCCCGCACAGGAAGGCCCCTCTGGATCTACCAGCGGCAACTCCCGGGCGACATCCGTCCCTGCTGCGGCCGCGTGAACCGCGGTCTGGCAATTCTGGGCGGCAAAGTTTTTATGGGCACACTCGATGCGCACGTCGTTGCCATGGACGCGAAAACAGGAGCAGTGATATGGGACGTCGCGGCCGCCGACTATCGTACCGGTAACAGTTTCACCGTCGCGCCACTCGCGGTGAAGAACCTGATGATCATCGGAGTATCCGGCGGCGAATACGGCATCCGTGGATTCATCGACGCGTATGATGCGGCCACCGGCCAGCGCAAGTGGCGCTTCTATACCGTTCCGGGTCCGGGCGAACCGGGGCACGATACCTGGCAAGGAGAATCCTGGAAAGTCGGTGGCGCTCCGGCATGGAATACCGGCACATACGATCCCGGCTCGAACCTGCTCTACTGGCCCACAGGAAATCCTTCGCCCTCGAATCGCGGTGCCGGACGCGCGGGCGATAACCTGTACAGCAATTGCCTGCTGGCCCTCGATGCCGATACCGGAAAATTGAAATGGTATTTCCAGTTCACCAAGCACGACGAGCATGACTGGGATGCCACCCAGGTGCCGGTGATGCTCGATGCCGGAGACAAGCACCTGATCGTGCAAGCCAACCGCAATGGGTTCTTCTACGTTCTCGATCGCAGCACCGGCAAGCTGATCTCCGCCACCGAATACGGCAAGCAGACGTGGAGCGACTCCAAAGACACCGAAGGACGGCCCATCGCCAAGAAAGACGCCTCTCCGACACTCACCGGCCACACAGTTTGCCCTGGCGCGCTGGGCTCAACCAACTTTCTCGCACCCTCTTACAGTCCGCAGACCCGCACGTTTTATCTAACCGCGCGCGATCAGTGCGACATCTTCAGCACGGCCCCTCAACCCTACGAACCAGGACACGCCTTCTACGGCAGCGCTTACTTCCCCTCCGAAGAGGCGGAGCCTTATCTCGGATTCTTAAAGGGAATCGATCCGGCAACCGGTGAGATCAAAGGCAAATTTCAGCACACGTCTCCCACGTGGTCCGGAGTTCTCTCCACCGCCGGAGGCCTCGTCTTCACCGGCGATGCCGAGGGAAACTTCATCGCCTTCGACGCTTCCAATCTCAAACCACTCTGGCATTTCCAGATGGGCGCAGCCGTCTACGCTCCTCCCATCGCCTTCGCCATCGACGGAAAGGAATTCGTGATCATCGCAGCGGGCAGCGCGCTTTATGCCTTTGGGCTGCCATAGGGGTCCGCCTTGTGTAGGGGCGGATGCCGTCGTCCGCCCCGCGAGCGCAGCGAGCGTGTGTCTCCGAACATTACCCTCCGGATACGCCAGCTTTCCCTCGATTGACGCCGCATCCGGCTTCGTATTAATCTGCGATTACACCGGAAAGGAGGTGGTCTGATGACAAGTTCTGAAGGCAGTTGTAGAAAGACCAATAGACCAGGTGAGGTGGCTGAGACTTAGAGCGGTCGCTCTAAGCGGGGCTCTGGGCGTGAGAATTTGTAAGCACTCCGTCACGAGCTACAGCCCGCACACTACCGGTGAATAAGGATTGCTTCCGCCTGGCGCAGGTCGGTCAGGACCCCGGAGTTGCCGTAGAGGCCACGTAGAGTGACCACCTCTTGGTCAATCCCAAACAGTACACCGGGGACGTCCCGCAGGTTCTTTGAACTTGCGGGACGTTTCTTTTGCCCGGCGCACTCTAGGCTGCCTTGGAAGACGACTTCTCAGGCTTGAACGACTCCGCTTCGATAAAAATGCGCTGCACGCTGGGTTGTTCCTGGCGAATCCTGGCCTCAATTCGCTCGATAGCTGATTCCAACTGCTCCAGCGTGAGCTTCCGGCGAAATTGAATGTTGACCGTGAGCAGCACCTGCTCCGGCCCAAGCTGCATCGTCAGCAGGTCCCCAACTTCCTCCACCGCGGGATCGGCGCGGATGATTTCGTTCAAACGTTCGATGCGCGCCCGGTCGGTTCTCTCGCCCACCAGCAGCGCGCCACTCTCGCGCCCCAGAAATACCGCGAGGACCGCCAGCACCAGGCCGATCACAATCGAGGCAATCGGATCCAAATAGGGATTGTTGAACTGCCGCCCAAGAAAAATCGCGAGAAACGCCAGCAAGACGCCCAGCAGGCCCGCCGAGTCCTCGAGAAAAACGGTGAATACCGTTGGATCCTTGCCCCCTTTGATTTCGTCCCATGTGCTCTCGTTCGGATCCTTTCGCGCTCGCAACTCGCGATACGAGATGCGCCACGAGTAGAAGTCGAATACGGCTGCCAGGGCAAGCACGGCGTAGCTCCAGCCCGGGTGGGTTGGGATCTCTGGATGCTTCAGATGCGAGATTCCCTCGTACACTGCCAGCCCGCCGCCAACTCCGAAAATATAGACGGCCACCAGCAGAGAATAGAAATACAGCGCCTTGCCATGCCCGTACGGGTGCAGCGCGTCCGGTGGACGCGCACTGCGCTTGATCCCCAGCAATAGCAGCAGTTCGTTTCCGGAATCTGCCGTAGAGTGAAAAGCTTCGGCCAGCATGGCGGAGCTGCCAGTGACCCCCGCTGCCGCAAATTTGCAGACTGCGATCGCAATGTTGGCGATAATCGCCGCGTAGATGACGCCTTTGGACTCGCGCGTGGCCATACTCGAGGCCACGCTTGACTAGCGAAGCCCTGTATTAGTCACCAGGAAACCGCCGGATGTTGCCACATCTCGCCGGGTTTTCTTCCGGGGGACGCCTTTGGCATGACAGTCGGCGCATTTGACCGTGTGGATGTTATGCGGACTCTTCAGGTTTTTGAATGTGGTATCCATCTTTTCCACATCCAACCCGCAATTCGAGAGCTGCGGATGGCAGGTCGTGCAAGAAGCCCTGGTCTTCTGCCCATGCTGTTCGTGGCATGCCAGGCAACTCAATCCCTCGTGAACGCCCACCGGAGTGCGATCGTCGGCCGATTGCACTTGCGCGCTGGCCGTTGGAGCATGGCATTGGTAGCACAGAGCCTGCCTCTGATCCGGGCTGATCTTCACCAGCCGCGCTCCCTCATACATCTGCGGCAGCGGCAACCGGCTGACCGCTATATATTCCTGCTCGCGGCGGTCGAATAAGCCCAGTGACGGGCGATTGATATCTTCCTTCGAAGTGGCATCATCCGCTTTCACCGCGGGAGATGGCGACAACGGCGTTCCATAGCGATGCATCTGGTGGCAGGTGAGACAAGGCATTGCCGGCTGAGCAGCGAGTTGCACTTCCCGAAGTTGCCATGGGCCCTTGATGTTCACGGGCGTGACTAAGTCACGAATGCTGCCCTGATAGTGCATCGCATGGCAGCGCAGGCAATCGTCGATCAGCAGCGTGCGCTGATTATGGTCGGTGTTCAGAAAAATCTTCGAATAACTCGCGCCATGAGGCCCTGCCGACCAGTCCGCGTATTCCTGGCGATGGCACTTCGCGCAGCGCTTTTCGATTTCCAGCACATCCGCAGTTTTCAAACGGACCTGCTCCGGCGCCTCGCCTCTCAGATGCTTGGTCAGTTGCCGCAGGTTCTTCAGATGGAAACCGGCATCCAGCGTCAGCACGTCTCCATGGCATTCCGAGCAGGCAACGTTGCGGTGCGCCGATTCATGCCAATCACGGTAGGGCTGCCAGATTTCGTGGCACTTCGTGCAGGAGCGCCCTTGGGAATAGCTGTAGTACACGCTGGCGCCGGGCAAAAGCAGGATGGCAAATAACACCGCAGCCAGGGGTACGAGAACGCGGGCCCGCAGGAACTTCCGTTTCGTTCCGCCCGAGGTTTTCTCAACCGCGGCCATGTGCCCCCTTCCAGGTCTTCACCAGGTTGTCGGACGCGTGGTACGCGATCGCCATAATCGTGAGCACCGGGTTGAAGCCGCCATTGTTGACATGCACGCTGCCATCGATCACGTACAAGTTGTCCATGTCGTGCACGCGGCAGTATTTGTCGACCACCGAGATCTTCGGATCGTTGCCCATTCGGCAAGTACCCGCCTGGTGCTGCCCGCCGCTGGGGATGTCCAGAAACGTCCAGTGCAATCGGAACGTCTTG
>JAICJP010000030.1 GCA_025928375.1 Candidatus Sulfotelmatobacter sp. | reverse complement strand
GTCGCCATAGGAGGCAGACTAGCATAAACTTGGGAGCGCCTATGCGCTGGCCTCGCGGGGCTATGGCTCTAAGTTTCCGAAGAGAATCTGGCTGGCCTACGGGAGGCGATTTTGTACAAGGGAATAGAGCGGCTTGGATTCACTAGGCTAAGGGCCAAGCGGCTCGTCCAGGCGCGTTCGCCGATCCTGCTTATCGGCGTCGTTGCCCTGCAGCAACTTGTTAGTGGCAATAATGCGCACTCGTTGCACCTTCTGGTGGATGGCTTCTTGCAGCTTTTGAAGCAGGATTTCCACTTCTTCATCCGTGCTGTGCGGGTCGCGTCCGACCGCCGATATCTGGGCACAAATCTCTCGGATCCGATCATCGAGCCGGCGTGTAGGCATTGGGGGACGAGGCGCGCTGTAAATGATGCTGGATTCTCCTTAATTGTTGGATACCCTGCAAACTGTAGGTGAGGAACTTTATTCGACTTTGTCCCTTGCATAGGCCAGAAGCAGCCGGCATGTACTAGATTCCAAAGCGCTGGGCGGCGCGAAGTTTGGCTTTGGCGGCCTCTTCTTCGCGATTTTTTGGCGGTGCGGTTGTTTCCAAAGAACGCAGCAGACGTTTGGAGATTCCGGCGACTTCATCGACCGCAGCCAGGAATGCAGCTTCGTTAGATTTCGAGGGCTTGTTAAAGCCGGTGATCTTCCGCACGAACTGCAGGGATGCCGCTTGAACCTCGTCATCCGTAACCGGCGGGTCGAAGTTGAAGAGGGTTTTGATGTTTCTGCACATTCCAGTGAGCCTCTGAATGGGTATGGACAACGGCGAGAGGCTCCCCCCTGGACAGTTGGCATGCATTAGTCGGTGAGGATCATTCGCCGGTTGCTTCGTTGAACTCTACTCTAACCGCTGTGCGCGGCCGGCTGGCACCACGCGGGCGATGGGCTGGAAGCGACAGATCCGTTCAGCCTGAGTTCTGTGTTCTCAATTTCATCCTACGTCCCACAATCTCAAACTTGCCGTCCAGCACGACATTTATGGCTTCAGTATAAGCCAGGTGTTCCTGCTCCAGAATACGGGCCGCAAGCGTACGCTCATTATCGTCGTCCCGCACGTGGACTGCTTTCTGCACGATGATCGCACCGTGGTCCAGTTCCTCGTCGACAAAGTGCACGGTGCACCCGGAAATCTTTACCCCGTAGGCGAATGCCTGCTCCTGCGCCTCAAGTCCCGGAAAGGCCGGCAGCAGGGAAGGGTGGATGTTCAGAATGCGCCGGGGAAATTGCTGCACGAACCACGGGGACAGTAGCCGCATGTATCCCGCAAGGCACACCAATTCCACCCCATGTTGTTTCAAACTCGCGGCTACTTCGCGGTCGTGATCTTCGCGGGCTTTTCCCTTGGAAGCAATCACGAGAGCCTCGAAGCTCCTCTTGCACGCGACCGCAATTCCCGGCGCGTCCGGCTTATTCGAGATCACGACTGCAATGCGGGCATCAGGAATGCGTCCTGCGGCGATGCTGTCGGCGATGGCAACAAAATTTGATCCGCGCCCGGAAAGAAGAATCCCGATGTTTCTCATGTGAGGCCCGCCACAATCTTAATTGATTCGTGCCGGTGGTAGTGGCAGCCCACCACCCGCGCTGAATTTGGGCTACGCGATCTCTTTGCTTGTTAGTTTTTTTCTAGAAGGGATATAGAAGGTCAGCTGTAGGTGACTTTGCGCTCGCCCTTCACGACGCGTCCAACGGTATAGTACTTCTCCCCAACCCGCTCCAGAACGGATTGCGCCTTCTTAAACTTCGCGGAAGGCACCACCAGCAGCATGCCCAATCCCATGTTGAAGGTGCGCAGCATCTCTTCCTGAGGCACGTTTCCAAGTTGCTGCAAGTGCTCAAAGATAGGGAGCACAGGCCACGATCCCAGTTCGATCACCGCCGCCATTCCTTTGGGAAGCACGCGCGGCAAGTTCTCCGTGATTCCACCGCCGGTAATGTGCGCCATCGCCGCTACGCACTGACCATCAACTAGTTTGCGAAGAACGGGCCAATAAGTCTTGTGGGTGCGCATCAACTCGTTGCCCACTTTGTTCTTGATCTCGTTGACGTAGGTTTCGGGCGAATAATGCCCCACTTCGAACAGCAGTTTGCGCGCGAGGGAGTATCCGTTGGTATGCAGCCCATTGGAGGGCAGGCCCAGGATGATGTCGCCGATCTGAACGTCTTTGCCGGTCACGATCTTCTCGCGATCGACCACGCCCACGATGAAGCCCGCCAGATCATATTCGCCGTCGGGGTAAAACCCGGGCATCTCCGCCGTCTCGCCGCCGATTAAGGCGCAGCCGTTGTGCTTGCAGGCGTCAGCGATGCCTTCCACAACCTTCTCCGCGACGGCGGGATCCAGTTTCCCCGTGGCCAGGTAATCCATGAAGAACATAGGCGCCGCGCCTTGAACCGCGATGTCATTGACGCAATGGTTCACCAGGTCCGCGCCTACGGTGGAGTGCAGGTCCATCTCAAAGGCAACCTTCAGCTTCGTCCCGACGCCGTCCACACTCGAGACCAGCACGGGGTCGGCGTACTTAATCTTATCCACCGAAAACAGGCCGCCAAAGCCGCCAATCTCGCTCAACACTCCCTTGGTAAAAGTCTTGTGCGCCAGATACTTGATCCGCTGCTTGGTGCGGTTGGCGCGGTTGATGTCCACGCCGGCATCGGCGTAGGTCACCGCCGTCGGGCTGGATGTGGGAGTCTTGGGCACAGATTCCTTCTGTGTTTTTATTCCTTGCGTGGGGTTCAGTGCTGAGTGCTGCTGCTGCGAGAACCTAAGGCCGCCAATTGTAGCACGTTCTTACCGCCCCGCTTTGCAGCCCGGCAGGAGACCGTGAAGCTCATCAGGGAAACACACTTATCGCTGATCCGCAGGCGCGCACGCCCGTTCGCCACTACAGTCCCGGGAGTTAGTGAGCGATGAAGTCCGAGAAGAAGTAGGCTAATACTCCAAATAGCGCCAGGCCGGAAATGCCGTAGGCGGTCAATACCCAGGCACCGCGGCCTTCGTGGTTGTGCTTCACAATTGCGGTAGAGGACTGCTCGGCAGGGGAAACGACAAGGGCCCGATCTTCCATGAGAACCTCCGTACGGAAAGATCGTGGCGCAAAGGTACAATTATGCGTCACGCCTGCCCGGCAACATGGCCGGGCCAGGACCATTTGCGGATTGTAGCCTTGGTATTCGGGCCTTCCAACAGAAAAATGTGATTCAAATCACAGTATTATTGTGAAAAGTATTTATCCTATTGCGAAATTACGGAACTCCCTCTCCTTCAACGCGCCCTCCCTGGAGCATGGGATAATACAGAGAAGCTCTCCCTTCTAAATTATGCGTCACTTCCTGGTCACACTTGTCGTCGTTCTTGGGATGGTTCTTGCCACGAGCGCCCAGCAGTCCGCCCCTACCACTCCTGGGCAGAGCCAATCGCAAACGCCCAATGCGGAAAAACACGCGGCTGGCCCCGAAGCGCCCAAGCCCGAAAGCAAGGGGCACGATTACTCCCGCGAGTCTTTTGTCATCGAGAAGATGCATTCGACGTATCGCTTTGAAGCGGACGGCACGGGACGCAAAGAAACTATTGCGCGCATCCGGGTGCAGAGCGAAGCCGGCGTGCAGCAGTGGGGGCAGTTGCAGGAGGGTTACAATTCCGCCAGCGAACGCGTCGAGATTCCTTATGTGCGCGTGCTGAAGCAGGACGGTTCGGTCATGAAGGCGGGTGAGGACTCCGTCCAGGATCTTAGCGCGCCGATCGAGCGCGAAGCTCCGGTCTACACCGATTATCGCCAGAAGCACATCACGGTACCGGGCCTGCGTCCCGGAGAAGTTCTCGAGTATGACATGGTAACCGTGATTCACACGCCGCTCGCCGCCGGGCAATTCTGGGTCGATTACGAGTTCGACAAGACCAACATTGAGCAGGACGAAACGCTGGATGTCGACGTTCCTTCCGGGCGCACGCTGAAGCTGAAGTGCAAGCCCGGCATGGATCCCAAGATCACGGAAGCGAACGGTCGCCGAGTGTATCACTGGGAAAGCAAGCATCTGGAACGGGATGATGAGCAGCAGGCGAAAGACAAGAAGAAGAAAAAGCGGCGTCCGGACGGCGAGCGCCCTGACATTCAGCTAACCACGTTTGAAAGCTGGGAGCAGCTGGGCCGCTGGTACGCCAATCTGGAAAAAGATCGGCGCATGCCCACGCCCGAGGTGCGCACCAAGGCCGAGGAACTCACCAAGGGCCTAAACAACGACCTGGAGAAGACTGAAGCCTTGTACGACTACGTGGCTAAGAATTTCCGGTACGTGAGTCTCTCGCTTGGATTGGGGCGTTACCAGCCGCACGCGGCGGCGGACGTTCTGAAAGATCAGTATGGCGATTGCAAAGACAAGCACACCCTGCTCGCATCGCTATTACAGGCCGAAGGCCTGCACGCCAGTTCTGTCCTGATCAATTCCACGCGCAAGCTGGATCCCGATGTTCCTTCGCCCTCGCAGTTCGATCACGTGATCACGATGCTACCGCTGGGTAGCCAGGAAGTCTGGATGGATACCACTGCCGAGGTCGCCCCCTTTCGCTTGCTCGCCTATACTCTGCGCAAAAAGCAGGCGCTGGTGATTCCACCCGCTAGTTCTGGCTCTGCTCCGCATCTGGAAGATACGCCCGCGGACACTCCCATGCCGGACAGCGAGCATTCCGAAGTTACGGGCAAAATTAACGATATCGGGAAGCTTGAGGCGCACGTGCAATATGAGTTCCGCGGCGATGAAGAACTGATGCTGCGGTCGATCTTCCGGCGCGTGCCGCAGTCGAACTGGCAGCGCGTTGCCGAAAACATCAACGTCGGATTGGGCGGCGACGTTACCCATTTAATTGTCAGCGATCCCGCCGCTACCAAAGAGCCGTTTACGCTTTCCTATGATGTTTCCAAGCCCAATTTTTTGGACTGGTCCAAGAAGAAGACGCAGATCGTTTTGCCGCTGGTACAGTTTAGCCTGCCTGACGCCAGTGACGACGACAGCGATGCAGATGCGGAGCCCCTGAAGCTGGGACCGAAGGGGGAGTACGCGTACCACGTCAAATTGGAGCTTCCCTCGAAATACAGCGCACGGGCTCCGCTCGCCTTTTCCCTGAAGCGGGATTACGCCGAGTACCAGGCCACGTATCAGGTGCAGAACGGGGTTTTCACTGCCGGGCGCACGCTCACCTTGCGGCAGGATGAGCTTCCGGTGGCGCGCGTCGCCGATTATCAATCTTTCCGTCGCGCCGTGGCTTCCGATCTTGCCCAGCAGCTTGCGGTTGAGAATGCCGGTGCTGGTGGAATGGTTCCCCCGGCCGATATGAAAGCTGACGATCTGATTGAGAGTGCGCGCGCCGCGGCTGACGGCGGGAACCTGGCGCTCGCCGAAGTTCTGCTCAAGCGCGCGACCGAAGTGGATTCCAAAAACAAGTATGCATGGAACAATCTCGGGCTGGTGTACCTGCAGACGCGCCAGAATGATCAGGCTATCGCGGCCTTTCAGAAGCAAATCGAGGTCAATCCCTACGACGAGTATGCATACAACAATCTGGGACGGGTGTACTGGCAGGAACGTAAATACGATGAGGCGGCGAAGGCATTCAATAAGCAGCTAGAGAACAATCCGCTCGATAAGTTCGCGCATGGCAATCTCGGCGCCATGTACGCGGAGTGGCACAAGTACGATTTAGCTGCGCCGGAGCTGGAAAAAGCCGCATCGCTGACTCCGGAGAGTCCGGAGCTGCAGGTCAGCCTGGGGGATGCGTATCTGAATCTGGGACAGGATGACAAAGCGCTGGCCGCCTTTGACCACGCGGTGGAAATGAGTGCGACTCCGCTAGTCTGGAACAATATCGCGTATCAGCTATCGCTGAAGAAGACGCATTTGGATCGCGCCCAGCAGTACGCCGAATCGGCGGTGTCCGCGACCGCTGCCGCTCTGCGCAATGTTTCGCTCGATCGCCTGACCAAAAATGATCTGCCACTGGTTTCTTCCCTGGTTGCCTACTGGGATACGCTGGGCTGGGTGCACGTCGATGAGGGCCAACTCGACAAGGCGGAAAAGTACGTGGCCGCGGCTTGGGCGCTTGGACATCACGGCGAAGTCGGTGATCATCTGGGGCAGATCTATGAAAAGCGTGGGCAGAAGGATCTAGCGGAGCGCACTTACGCGTTATCGATGAACGGACTCCGTCCGACTCCAGAAACGCGCACTCGGCTAGCGAAGCTGATTGGAGGCGAGGCGAAGGCCGATGAGGCTATCGCGAAGTCCAAGGCAGAACTGGATCGGCTCAGTACGATCGATCTGGGCAAGGCTACGGAAACCGGCAATGCAGATTTCTTCGTGCTGCTGAGTGGCGGGATCGGCGATGTCGCTAAAGTGGACGCCGTGAAGTTCGTCAGTGGAGACGAAAAGCTTAAGGCCTACAGCGACGCGCTGCGCACAGCAGACTATCACCTGACCTTCCCGGATGGCACGCCGGTAAAGATCCTGCGCCGCGGCACGCTTTCATGCTCCACCGGAGGCGGCTTCTGCAAGTTCGTGATGATGCTCCCAGATGACGTGAGAACGGTGGATTAAGTGTAGGGACAGTGGTGTTGGCTGCCCGCCGCAGCGAAGCTGCCCTACTATTTCGGTGGAACGTACTCCTTCGGCCTGGCCGAACCTTCGCCGAAAAAGAACATCTCCAGTTGCTTCACAATGACTTCCTGATCCTCGCGCCGCGCCGGATTCAGACGATACTCATTCAGCAGCATCTTGCAGTGTTCCATCCACTGCCGCCAGGCTTCCTGCGAGACATTGTCGTAAATCTTCTGCCCCAGTTCGTTGTCGAACGGCGGCTCGTCCAGGCCGGGCATCTCTCTCTTAAACTTCACGCAAAAAACATTGTGCGCCATAACTCCCTCAAATATTAGATATCAGAGTTTATCTTACAGGAGCAGCAGAGGACAGGTAGCGATCGGCCAAAGGGGGCTGTCGGTAGGTGACCAGCGTTTGGCTACGCAGGTCTCTGCGAGCGAAGGAGCCGCACCCCAATCAATCCCCCAATTCCCCAGAGTCCAAACAGCGGGATCAAACTGACGAGTCCCTGCAGCCCTAATAGCTGACCCACATTGAATGCCCCGTATCCACTCGCAGCCTCTGCTGCGGTCAGCATCGACTCGCGATTCATCGCCATCTGCCCTGACCAAAAAGCCGGCCAGGAAGAATGCACGATCGGGCAGCTATCCTGCATGGCTAATTGCGATGTAGTAGAAACCACCATAAGCGCTACAAAGAGACTGATAATGCCGAGCGCCACGAGCACGCTGCGCCACGCTTTCGTCGCATCTTGCCAAGCTCTGGCTACCCCGAGGCACAGGATCGGAATGGCGGCTCCCGCATAACGTGGACCAAACGTCAGGCCTGCCTTCCACCAGTAGAACGATGCGTTGAACAGGAAGTAATAGAGCGCAATGCTCGCGGCCACCACCGCGGCGCCGGAGCGCTGCTTCTTCCACAATCCCCAGAGTCCAACCGGAGCCGCCAACATAACGGGTGATGCGAAGAACAACCCGCGCGCACAGCCGAACAGCAGCTTCAGCAGCCGGTCCGGATGCGGATAAGTCAGCCCCATATATCCGCGCTGCTGCATAAAGGAAAACGAATTCGGATCGTAATACGAATAACTGGGGCGAAACGATCCGAACGCCGCGTGCAGGTAGGTGAGGAGCACCAGGGCACAAGCCGCAGCTCCGATTCCTACCCCGGCGGCCACACGCCACCTGGCCGCCGATCCACGTGTCCAGACCTGCGAGACCGCGAACAGCGCCAACAATCCGGAGGCCGGCAAGGCAGGATATTCGGTCACCGTGGCCCATCCCGCAGCCAGCCCCAAGGCCAGCGCCCACCAGAAATCCGCTCGGCGGCTGGACGTGTCTCTCAATTTCAATCCTGCAGCTAAGGCCAACAGCAGGCACGCTCCCACCAGCGCATGCGCCCAAAACAAGCTGGCGTACGCCCACATCGGAGTGCCCAAACTCGTCACCATGGCTGCAAACGCCGCCACCGTTGAACTGCAGCCGAATCGCAGTGCGAGAAAAAACAAGCAAACCACGGCCAGAGCCGTGGGCAGCGCGACCGCCCACGCAGTCACCAGATACGACAGCACAAATTCGCCTCGCGCAGAATCAGGATCAACTCCCACCCTGTTCATGCCCGCGCGCGCCGCGACTGCAAACGGTACCGCCAGAAACACCAGTCCTGGCGCTTTATCCGAGTAGTAGTGCCCGCGAAAATGAGCTTTGTCCTGAGTGTTGTCGGCGTAAGCATCGATCTGCAGAGTATGTCGCTCAATGATTGCGCGCAGCAGATCGAAGCGCGAGTTCTGGTTCCACCCGCCACCCTCGTAGAAATACAGGAATGACAGGAAACTCACTGTGCCGAGCAACCAGGCAGATTTCCAGAGGGGGGAAGAACTCTTCGGAAGGCGGCTCATGCGATTGTTCCTGCCGAGGCCCAAACGGAGCTGCAATGACGAAGCCGCGTGCTGACGCACGCGGCTTCGGATTTCGAACTCGCGTTACTGTTGTGCCGCTGCCAGCAGAGATTCCGCCACAAGCTTTTTTGCTTCCTCCACCGCGGCCGCCGGGTCCTGGGCAGAATTGGCCGCAGCCATCTTGTTCTTCAATCCGACATATACGGCGTCGTACGAAGTGTCACCCAGGTTCTCGACCCGGTGTTTGAATGGAGGATACCATCGCGCCTCGCCGGGCTTGGAAAATATCTCGCGCACTTTGCCGTTCTCGTCGGTGAAGCGCAGGTGCGCCTCTGTGAGAATGACGACCACGCCTCCGGGATGCTCGTGCAGCGCTGATTTCTCATGCGGCGCGTAATGCACCGAAACAACCTGCACTCGATCGTTCTCAAAATCCAGCTTGTAATGCTTAGGCTCGACTTTCGTTGGATCCTGCCCCCATGACAAACATGTCAGGCAGAGCACTGCCCCGAATAGGTACGCACGCATACCCGCCTCCCGCTCCAGCTTCTTGTGAATGGAATGTGAAATCCTGTCGCGAATCTACGGGTCGTAATCCCGCAAAGTCAATCGCAGTCCGCCGCAGGTTCCACTAAGGTAACTGCAGAGCGGCGAGGAAAGAAGGCCGCGTGGTGGGCCCACCAGGATTTGAACCTGGAACCAACAGATTGAGTTAGCAAAAGGGGTCAAGCAACTTTATAACCAATGTTTGTAAGTGCTTGAAAGTACATACAGCGGACATGTCGAACCAAGCTTACTTTTTCTGAACCAAGAATACTTTCGTGACAGCAACCTATACAGCAACGGGAACCCGCAACGTTTCCCGACGTTACACACCCCCCGCGCTGTAATCACTATAAGCGGTGACGACAGTCACTGTGTTTCATGCATTCAGAGCATAGCCTTACGTGCGTTCCCCGGCATTTTCCCCCAGCTTCCCCTTGGGCTCAAGCCCTTGCGAGCAGTCTCGGAACGACCGCGTACGTTAAGAAAACTCTGGAAATTCAACGAGCATTGATTGCTTAAAAATTTTGGAGAGAAAAAGATATGCAACGTCGTCTTCTTCCGTTCGTTTTCTTCGCTTTAATTTCAACTGTACTAGCGCAATCGGCTCCAGTTGCTTCCAAAGCTCATAGCGCTAAGAACGGGAAGTCTCCGATTTCAGGGACGGCTACTTTCGGTTATGGGCTCACGTTCGGAGACTTTGATATTTACGGCTCGGGGATTTACCTGTCCCAAACTGCGCCCTGGGATAACGCAAGCTTGACGTGGGAGGGGTGTGCAGTAGGTGCAGATTGTACACTGACCTTCTCGCCATCAGATACCGCTGGTTTTTGTCAATATTGCCTGTCCAATCCATATTGGTACGCATGGGGCAATGCAGGTGGCAAAACGGCAAACTACATACAACCAGCTCTGGAATTTACTGGCACTGCATTTTATCCCGGTGGGGATACACTGACGATGCGGGTAGACCTTGCTGGCCAGGTCACAGGATATGAGTTGATCAACTGTAACGATGAGGGAAAGGAGTGCCAGCTTGGAGCAGCTGTATTTACCGTTGAACTTGAGGGCAAGGGGACAGCAGAAGTGGCGATGCAGTCCTATGGCAATCCTACATACTCACATGCTTGGGGTAGTAGCGTGTCGTTTTCAGGAAAAGCGCACGTGAAGACCTCCGAGTAACGGCACTTCGGTGCCATTGTCGCCGCTTGTGCGGAGCGGCTAAAATTGCTCTCGTACCCGTGGAGAGCGTACCGTGGAAAGGCCCAGAGCGTGGAATCTGGGCCTTTACGCTTTTGGAGGTAAACAAAATGCGCTGGATTTTAGGGTTGGGCCTTTGCTTCGGTTATGCCGCATTCGCCAGTGTGGTTTACGTGCTCTTAAACACGTTGGCCGTTGGAAATTCCAAGGCAACGGGCTGGGCGGTGGTTCGCTACGAAGGGTACCCGCTTATGGTAATCGGGTTCTTCACTGTCGTTCTAGGCTTTGTCCTGACCCGTCTCGATATGGTCGCAGACGGCGGAAAATTTCATTTCATTTTGCGGTAGGGCCGCCGATAGTTTGACGGCCCTTTGGTTTATCGGTTCTTGCTCCCGATAGCGTGAAACAACTCGAAAATGTGTCCCGCTATGGGGCTTTGTGCGTGGTAGTACTGTCCCAAAGCGGCTTTCATTAATTCGTCGGGGGTGAAGTCCGCCCGGTCGGGTATGTCTGTGTTGTACGGTCCACCTCGCGGTGGAAGTACGGGGGGTTGGTAGGCCATAAGAATCTCCTCTTGAAATTGGGCCGCCCTAAGCGGCCCTTACTGTTCAGCCCTTTACGGGCTTGCTTGCACCGTCCGCATCGGGTTTGGATTCTCCCGACTTGTAACCTCGCGGCTGCTTAGAGACGAGCGGCACCGGTTGCCCGATGGCATTGAAGTCTCCCTTTTTCGGCACCCGGTTGCTGCCGTCCAGCGTCTTAATTTCGCTGGCGGTCAACGTGTTCGGTTTGTCCCATGTCGCTTTGCAAGCGGTGTTACATGCCTCTTGATTGGCGACGTGCTTTGCGGGCGAAGCGGTCAAGCTGACCTGGGACAGAGTTGACCTTGATAGGCGGACAATCTTCGTTGACAAGGGCAAAACGAAGGCCGCTACCCGCAAGGTGCCGTTGACGAGTCGGGTTGTTGCCGTCCTTACCGGACTAAAGGCGAAGCGGCGAGAGGGTGTGGCCTTTGTGTTCACGCGCTACAAGGGCAAACAGCCGTTGACGGTGGGCTGGGCCTCTCACGAATTTGGACGGATTGCCAAGTTGCTGGAGTTGCCGAAAGGCGCGGTAATGCACAGTCTCAGGCACTCGTTTGCTAGTCGGCTCGGAAACAAGGGATGCGCCACGGCCGATTTGATGACTCTTTGCGGCTGGGAATCACCGTCCATTGCAAAGCGGTACACACATTTGAACGATGCGCGAATGGCCGAAGTTGTGGGCTTTCTGGAACCGGAGACGGAGAATGTCTAGTAAATCACTTCTCTACAGCGGCCTATGCAGATTGTCTGTAAGTGGTGGGCCCACCAGGATTTGAACCTGGAACCAACAGATTATGAGTCTGCTGCTCTAACCGTTGAGCTATGGGCCCGTGAGCCCAATCTAGCACATTCGGGGAGGCGACTTAATTTGGAAGAATGTGGGTTGAATATCGGCGCTTCGCGGGTCTATTAAGGACAATCGTGTTCCGCTGTTCAAGCGGCCGAAGTCCGGCAGCTCGCATGACCGATCAAGTCTGGTCGAGCGGCGCTCGACTTGGACAGCGGTTGGCGGCTGTCCCTACATGATTGGCGTTACACCACTATGCACCGGCAGCGCGCGTTGCTTTCTTTCCCACAGCAGCCAGTTCGGCCAGCGGTGGCACGGATTCGGGCGCGGTTACCCGGTTCTCCGGCAGCGTAGTGCCGTTCTTGAAGGCTTCGACCAGCATCTCGATGGCCAAGTCTGTATTGGGAGGAATGAAGATCGTCGCCGCCAGCGTGCCATTCTTGACCCATGCCTGTCCCGTCCTCGGCATGCCGTCGCAACCGGTCACCGCAACCCTGAGCCAGCGCGCGCGATCGCCTTCGCCTAGTTCCTGAAACGCTTTTCGGGCACCCATCGCCATGCTGTCATCCTGCGCGGCCACTACATCGATGTGACTCTCGAGCGAGGTCCGCAGGCGAAGCCACGAACTCACGGTGCGATAAGCGCTCTCTTCGGTCCAATTGGCTCGCATCGACTTGATCTGAATGTTGGCCGGTTTGTTCCTCATCATACCGGTGGTGCGATCTTTAGCCGCGGAGCTATTCGCCGGACCCTCGATGTAAAGCACCGTACCGCCGTTGGGCAGCAGAGCAGCAAGTTGCTGTCCTTGAATTTTCCCGACCTCCTGGTGGTCGGAGCTGATAGCGAATACTGGAACCTTGTAGGTTCGGCGTAACTCGTGGACGTAGTCGACATCGTGGTTCAGCACGACCCAGCCGATTCCCGCCGCCGCCGCCGCCCGCGCCACCTGCGGAAATGCCGTCCCGCCGGATGGCTCGAACATGATGGCGTCCGGCCGCACCACCGACGAGTCCTGCACGTAGTGCAGCAACTGCTGGCTTTGTGCCAGCGCGTCATTACCGGCATGAATGATCTTCACGTCCACGCCCCATCGCCGCGCCGCTTTCTCCGCCGCTGCCGCCTGTTCCAGCTGATAATCGTTGTCGTTGTTGGTCAGGGAAACCACAAAGCTAAGGCGTTTCATAGAATGATCCTTTCCCGGATCATAGGCCGATCACGCACCGTACCCAACGTAACCGGAGTAACCAGGAAGCCGTTGTGGGGCTTGCAATGAGGGATGTCCTCCTGAGCGAGGCGAAAGCTCGCTTGCGCACTGCTAGGAATGAAAAGAGAGTTTGGGGAACAGAAGATAAGCCTACGCGCCGCTACTCGCCGCCTTGGCCTCTGCGCCAATAAACGCTTTCAAGCCGGCGTCCAGCAACTGGCGACTGGCGTCCGGCAGATCCACAAAGCGAAACGGTTGCATCCAGCCTTGGGTCGCCCACATGGGAAACAGCATCTGAGCTTTGCTGTGGATGGTTTTTTCACGCAGGTGAAAGATCAACTCTACTACCAGCTTCTCATCCAGCGGTTTTTCCAGATGAATGACTCCGCCGCTGATTGATAGCTGATGAAACGCCCCGCGCAGTGAACGTTTATTAGGCAAGCGCAACAGGACCAGCACCGATCCGCGCAGCTTTACGCGAAACGGGCGCTGTACCAGATACTCTTTGTTGTCTGGCTGAACTGGCGATGGTGACTCTGGCTCTTCGGACATATCTTCGCCAAGTATCGCAGCGCCTCGCGAGTGCCAGAAGTTACGAAAGAACAACGGTGCTGAGTGGTTCTTTGATTTTGGTTAAGGAGAGATTATTTGCGGCCCAGCGGAGCTTCGGCGCCTTCGGAGAAAACATTATAGGGCCACGCCTTTTTTCGAGCTGGCAGCCTTGCCGGCGCGCTCTCATGCGCCGTCGGAGCGCTGGCTGCTGGCGTCGCGGCAGGATCTTCTTTGGCGGCCAAGGCCCAGTCCGGCGGAGCATTGGCGATGCCCCAAACATTTCCGTGGGTGTACAGGGACGCCCCCACGAGGAAATACTTGCCGTCGTTACCCATGGGAACACAGTTGGCGACGCGTGCGGTTACGCTCCCCCCGCCCGGCAGGTCGCTGATCATAATGGGCGTGCCCGCGAGCAATTCCTCGGAAGCGCGAAACCCGCATCCCTGTGCGCTCACTACTACCACCAGGCAGCGGTCGCCAAAAGGCCGCTGGCGATCGAGACTGATCACGCTCACCGGAATCTCCACCCGGATCCGCGTGCTTCGTCGTGTCGCTTTGGGGGTCAGGATTTCCATGCTTCGCCTTCCACTTACTCGGGAGGACTCCAGGTTCATTCTCACAGATTCGATCTGGCTTGGAACCATGACCAAGGTAATGCTGGGTGTGACGAAGGCGTCCTGATCTGCGGTGGAAAAGCGCGAGCTAACTGGATTTCCGGGTTGCCTTGCGAGTCTTCTGAGAAGCAGCGTTGCGCCGCGCCTGAGTGATACCAGCCTGTATTCCCTTGTGCACTGCCTGTCGGTACCCGGCTTTGTCCATCGCTGCCATACTCGCAGCCGCGATTCCTCCGGGAGTGACTGCCTCCTGTAAAAGTTCATCGACAGTCAAAGCACTTTTTCTCCAATAATGAATGCCGTCGGCCAGCGCATGGGCTGCGGCGGTCAGCGCCGTTTTGCGGTCCAGACCAGTGCGCTGGGCAGCGGACGCGAGCGTTGCCAGTGCGTGATATCCATGGCTGGATGAGTAGGTTGCGGTGAAAGCATCGAACCTGGGCTCGGGAACTTCAATCACCTGCCCAACCATCTCGAATAATTCGCGGACTCGCTTACGCTCTGTTGTCGACACCGCAGGCTCGAGACTGATTGCGGTCAGTCCTCGGGCAATGCGAGATACCGGGCTGGGCATGGCGCGCACCCAGTGCGCAGGATTGCCAAGAGACCTTCGTAACGCCGCCAGCGGAATGCCCGCAGCCAGGCTCACGCATAGTCGCGGCCAAGTTCCAGTGCCGGCGATCTCCTGCAATATTCCCGGCACCGACGCCGGCCGTACCGCCACAATCAAAACGTCAGCGCGCGGCAGCGCCTCTTTTAGATCATGCGCGATGGTCACGCGAGATTCTGCCCGCAAAGCGCGCAGCTTGTCAGGATTGCGATCGTGGACCACGATCTCTCGCGGATATTTTCCCAGCCGCAATCCCGCGCACAAGGCACTCGTGATACGCCCGCCACCGACGAACAGGATAGGTCTGTTGCGCGTCACCTAGTCCGCGGTCCCCCCGCCATCCACGACCAGGGCCGCCCCCGTCATGAACGACGAATCATCCGAAGCCAGAAACAACACCGCCTTCGCAATCTCCTCCACAGTGCCCACGCGCCCCAGCGGACGATTCGCGCAGCCCGCGATGTAGTCTTCCCACTTCAAGCCCCGCATCTTTGCATCTGCCGGAAGCATGGGCGTCTCCACATCACCCGGACAAACACAGTTCGCCCGAATGCCCTGCGCGCCATGATCGATGGCCATGGCCTTGGTCATCAAAACCACGCCGCCTTTGGAGGCGCAGTACGCCACCGCGTGATCTCCGCCGACAATGCCCCATCCGGAAGCGTTGTTGATGATGACGCCGTTCTTGCGCGCAATCATCCCGGGAAGAACCGCCTTTGACATCAGGAAAGTGCCTTTCAGGTTCACGTCAATCTGTTCGTCCCACTCGCGCTCGGAACATTCCAGAGCGGTCTGCGGGTAGTACACACCAGCGTTATTAAACAGGATGTCGATACGCCCGAAGGCCCGCACAGCCTCATCGATGACGCGCTGACAATCGGCGGGCGAACTCACGTCGGCACGCACGAACAACGCTTCGCTTCCACATTCCTTGATGCGGGCCACCACTGCAGACCCGCGTTCGATGTTGCGTCCGGTAATGGCCGCGCGTGCCCCCTCACGCGCGAAGAGCAAAGCCGTTGCCTCGCCAATGCCGGACGTTCCACCGGTAACGATCGCAACTTTATCCTTCAATTTCATAGGATTATTTCCAGGGGACGCGATTGTGCTGCAGCTTCCCGGAGTTTGCCCTCATGTCTCGTCACCGGCTGGCTAATCCTCCCGCAGTCTCTCCCCCGTCCATCGTAAAGACGTGCCCGGTCGCAAACGCCGCGTCATCCGAGGCCAGATACGCAAATAGCCCGGCAATTTCCTCGGGCGTAGCGTGCCGGCCCAGCGGAATTTTGTTGTTCACCTCCGCCAACATCGCGTCGGAATATTCCGCGCGCTGCATGGGCGTCAAAACGTATCCTGGAGCCACCGCACACACCCGTACCTTGGGAGCGAGTTCCAGCGCCATGGACCGCGTCAGCTCGATCACTCCCGCCTTGGTCGCGTTGTAGTCCGCGTAATACGGATATCCCATCACTCCGTTGGTCGACGCGGTCTGCAGGATCACTCCACTCCCGCGCTCCCACATATGCCGTGCGGCAGTCTGCGCTACATAGAAGACTCCAGTCAGATTCACCGCAAGCACTCGATCCCACTCCTCCGGCGAGATTTCGAGAAATTTGTGGCGGATGCTGATGCCTGCATTGTTCACCAGTACATTGACTCCATCCATCAGGCGGATAGCCTCGGCGAACGCCGCCTCCACCTGCATGAGATCGGTGACGTCCGCGATGATGGCCTCGCCTAAGCCAGGCAGTTCGTGCTTGAGGTGTTCGCAAGCCTGGGCATCGCGATCGAGCACGCACACGCGGGATCCTTCTTCCAGGAACCGTGCGGCTGTGGCCGCACCGATTCCGTTGGCGCCGCCGGTGATGAGTACACGTTTGTCTTTCAATCCACGCATAAGGTTCGTGTAGCGGCGGACGCCTCGTCCGCCGTCCTCGCGCAGCGAGGATGATAAAGCCTCGCCCCTTTTGCCACCAGGAACGATGAGGCAAGAAGCGTCCGCGCTTACTCGCTTCGCTCGGGACGGACGAGGCGTCCGTCCCTACACAACTCAGCATCCTTTCGCTCTTACCGCAATCGTGTGCGGGACAGCCTTTAATTGCGCCATCAATTCCTGATCGCAAGCACGATTAATGTCGTAGATGGCATAACCCAGAGTGCCGCGCGTATTCAGCGCCTGGCGCTCGATGTTGATCTCGCGATCGGCAAGGATGTCGTTGATCGCCCGCAGAATTCCGGGGACGTTCTGATGAATATGCATCAGGCGGTACGATCCCTCTTCATACTCGAGATGGCACTGCGGCAGGTTTACGCTCAGCAGGGAGTCACCCGTGCGCACATAATCGAGCAGCTTGGCCGAAACGAACGATCCGATGTTCGCCTGCGCCTCCTCCGTGGATCCGCCCACGTGCGGCGTGAGGATGACGTTGGGCAGGGCGCGTAGCGCGCTCTCGAATCCCGCGCCCGACTCGGGCTCTTTTGGGAACACGTCAATCGCCGCACCCGAAAGCTTGCCGGTTTTCAGGTGAGCCGCCAGGGCATCGTGATCGACCACAAAGCCGCGGCTGAGGTTCAGGAAGCACGCGCCATCCTTCATGGCACGGAATTCCTGGTCGCCGAACAGATCCTGATTTTCTTTCTTGCCATCGACGTGCAACGTGACCACGTCGGAGATCTCCAGCAGTTCGCGGAAGCTTACAGGACGCGCATTGCCGCGCGCCAGGACGTGCGATGTATCGTAGAACACAACGCGCATGCCCATGGCCTCGGCCAGATCCGACAACTGCGAGCCGATCTTGCCGTATCCGACAATGCCGAGCGTGAGCCCGCGGACCTCATGGGCGCCCGCGGCCGACTTGTTCCACACGCCGCGATGCATCTCCGAGGAGGCCTGAAAGGTGCGCCGCAGCAGCATGATGATCTCTCCTATCACCAGCTCCGCCACCGAGCGCGAGTTGGAATGCGGGTCGTTGAACACGGCAATGCCGCGCTCGCTGGCCGTCTTCTGATCGATCTTGTCGACGCCTATGCAGAACGCGCCTACCGCCACCAACTTGGGGGCAGCTTGCAGCATAGCCGAGGTGACCCGCGTCTTGGAGCGCACGCCGAGGACCGAGACGTCCTTCATCTTGTCAACCAGCTCGCGCTCCTCCAGCGCTGTCTTATGTGACTCCACTTCATAGCCGGCGTCGCGAAAACCTTCGACAGCGACCGCACTGATGTTCTCCAGGAGCAGAACTCTCAAGAGCCCTCCAGCATTTAAACCAGGGATAAACCAAGAATTATCTCAGAGACTCCGCAGTCTGAGCGGAGCACGCCGGCTCGTGCCCGCCGACCAGGAATGTAGTCCAAACGGCAGATTCGCTGCTCGTCTTTTTTCAGTACATTTCATGCAAAGTACTGATTTTAAATGCCTTGCGCTCTGACGTCCATGCGTGAGCCGGTAAACTATTGGATCCAGAGGACTTAAATCTAAAGTATTCAAAACATGCAACTTAGCATTGGGCTTGCTCGCGGAAAATAGCCACGCGGCGCTCGGCTGGACAGCCGCAGGGGTGTGGCCCGCGTGGTTCCTAAATTTTGCCTTTGAAGAAGTAGACCAGCTCAATGATCAGGATGACTACCACCATCAGCTCCAGCACGAAGGCGCGGCTCTGGTTGAATTGCTCGACCATGAAGCGGTAGAGGTCTTCGGCGGTGTGGAGCTTTTCCTGGACGAGGTCTTTGTAATCTGGAACTCCGACTTTCAGGGCGCAGAGCTTGTAGAGCCGCGCGGAGAACATGTCGCTGAGGAACTTGATTGCGTTGTCGGCGCGCTCCGTGAGTTCGTTCACGTCTAACAGCACGGTGTGCAACTTGGAAGCGGCATTGGCCGTGCGCCAGCGCGACCACCATCCGGTGCCTCCGGCTTCCAGGAAGTCGTAAACGTTCTCCAACTCCTTGGTGAGCAGCTCGTCGTAGTGACGGAACTCCAGCAGCTGCGAATTGGCGTACTGCAAGAGCTGGATCGCCGTCTCGGCGCCGGCTTGTGTGTCGTAGATGAAGGCTGCGTTCCATCCAATGACGGCGAGATCACTGGGATAGTAGGACATGCGCGAGGTGAGAATCTCGGAACGTTCGCCGTCGGAGAGTGTGGCGGTTTCTCCGCGGACCACCTGTGCGATCTGGTTGCGATAGGTGGCCAGAAGATCCTCGGCGCTGGGCGAACCGTCGATTTCGCGTACGTGAAAGATGAAATAGTCCTCTTGCAGCCACTCCTCGTCTTTGTAGGGTTTGATCAGCGCAGGGGCTGCGCGCTCCAGCTTCTGGCGGACGATGCGCGAGGCCAGCTTCTCGAAGTTGGTATCCGAGGCCCATCGGGCAGAGAGCTGGACCAGGTTGTCCCAGTCTCCGGCGAAAGACAGCTCGAAGACCATGCTGACGACGCCGTAATCGTAATACTTGATTTCGCCGGAAAGGCGTTCGCCGGATTGGAGGATTACGGGTTCGAGCGGCTCAGCGACTGGAGTGCGCTGGTAGCGGACATATCCCGGGGCTTGGCTCTTGAACGTCGCTTGGGCATTGCGGGCAGGGAAAAGCCCGCGAAGGACGTCGAGGCGGATTTCTTCGCAGACGTCGTACTGGATTAAAACCAGCACCGATCCGCGCAGGGGAGTTTTAAAGGCAGGTGTGGTGGTTGCTTGAACGTTAGCGGTGAGGTCATGCGCCACGTCGGCGCTAACCATGGTTGTGACTTCGCGATCCATGAGAGTGTTCCTTACCAGGGCGCGCCGGAGCAGGCGCGGAACGGAGCGGCAGAAGCTACTTACCTATTGTCGCAGGTTCGGGGAGAGGTGGCTAGGTGTGGTAAGTTGCTGTAAGCAAAGGGTTAGTTAAGATCTTGGCCCCCCGGACGAGGGCGTCCGGGGCTACACAGGTGGGCACGCCGGCTGGCTACACGGGCAGACTACGTAACCGCTCAACGCTTGCGGGTCAAGGCCCATAGGAGAAGGCTGGTTGCGGCAAGGGCGCTTGCGGCGATTCCGGCACGCTTCATTGAGGCGGTCACCTCGGCTTGGCGCTCGCGGACCAGGCGGGATTCGGGATAGGGATCATCTTTATCCAGCGCGGAGGGTTGGAGGGCCAACTGGAGTACTTCGGCCAGGTGGAGGGCGTGGCGTCCGGTACCCTGGGCGATCTGCTCCCGGCAACTGAAACCGTCGGCGATGATCAGCCAGTCTGGCGGAGCGTTGCGAACCGCGGGGAGAAGTTCGAGTTCCCCGATCGCGGCGGAGACTTCGTATTTGTCGTGCTCGAAGCCGAAGGATCCGGCCATGCCGCAGCATCCCGGAGCGGGAGACTGGAACTGCACACCCAGGCGGCTTAGCAGGGATTCCTCTGCGGTCATCTTCATGATGGATTTGTGATGGCAGTGTCCGTGGAGCAGGGCGTTGCGCGGGAGTTGCGGAAGCTGGGCGTTGGGAACGAGATTCTGCTCCAGGAACTCGCTGAGCAGGAACGTCTGCTTGCTCAGGGCTTGTGCGCGTTCATCGTGGGGGAAGAGGTTGACCAGTTCGTCGCGGAATACGGCAACACAACTGGGCTCAAGGCCCACTATGGGGATTCCAGCCGCGATCTCGGGCTCGAGCTGGTCGAGGATTTCGAGAAGAAGACGTTCGGCGCGGTCGAGCATGCCGAAATCATAGAGGGGACGTCCGCAGCATAGATTGGCGCGGGGGACCCGGACGCGGAATCCGGCGGTTTCCAGCACCTCGACGGCGGCTTTCGCGGTGGAGGGGAGGAAGTAGTTGTTGAAAGTGTCCGCCCAGAGGAGGACGTCGGGGGCTGAAGCCCCCTCGTATTCGGCCGTCTGACGCGGCCCTGAAGGGCCGCTCTTCCACCCACTCATTGCAGGCGGTGCCGAATCGGCGATCCTCCACTCACCTCTTGTGCGCGGGGTTGACGCGCCGTGGGCCGGACGTGGGCTTCCGCCCCTCCATGGGCTTGTTCTTGAGAACCATTGTTTGAAAGTCTCGGGGGCGAATGCGGGGATTTTCCTTTGGGGCGGAACACCCGCCAGGAGCTTCGCGATATCTCGCAGGAATGGGAGTTGGGTTGTCAGGTTCACCAGGCCGGGAGCATTGGATGCCAGGCTTGCCCAGAGGTCGATATTGCCAAAGGCATAAGCGTTCAGCGGACGTAGGCGGCCTTGGTAGTAGTGCGAGAGGAATTCGGCTTTGTAGGTTGCCAGATCCACCGTGACCGGGCAATCGCTCTTGCAGCCTTTGCAGGAGAGGCAGAGGTCGAGCGAGTGCTTGACCTCTTCGCTGTGCCAGCCGTCGCGGATGACTTCGCCTTGGGTCATCTCCCAGAGAAGGTGGGCGCGGCCGCGGGTGGAGTGCTCTTCTTCGTGGGTCGCTCGCCAACTGGGGCACATGACGCCGCCTTCTTCGCGGCGGCACTTGCCTACTCCTACACAGCGCAGGGCGGCATGCGAGAGGCTGCCATGATCTTCGGGGAACTGGAAGTGTGTTTTCGGCTCCCACGGCGCGTAGTTTGGGCCCAGGCGCAGGTTTTCGTCGAGCTTGTAGGGCTCAAGGACTTTCCCGGGATTCATCTTCCAGTCGGGATCCCATGCCTCTTTAAATTTCCGGAACGCCTGCATCAGCTCGGGTCCAAACATCTTGGGCAGGAGTTCGGCGCGGGATTGTCCATCCCCGTGCTCGCCCGAGAGAGAGCCGCCGTAGCTGACCACCAGGTCTGCCGCTTCTTCTACGAACTTACGGTACTTGGCAATTCCTTCTTTCGACTGCAGATCGAAATTGAGCCGAGTATGAACGCAGGCGTGGCCAAAGTGTCCATAGAGCGAGCCTTTGTAGCCGAACTCGGCCATCATTTTGCGCAGATCGCGAAGATATCCGCCCAGCTTTTCGGGACTAACCGCGGCATCTTCCCAGCCTTCCCAGTTGAGGGGCTCGCCGGGAACGTGCGAGGTTGCGCCGAGGCTGGATTCGCGGACTTCCCAGACTCGCTTCGCCTGTGCGCCGGAAAAGAGTCTTACGTTCGGCGGATTGGGACCACGACGAAGAGCATCGATCAGGCGTTGGGCTTGAAGTTCCGCGCCTGGGAGCGACTCGGCGCCGAATTCTACCAGGAGCCATCCGCCTCCTTCGGGAAGCAACGTGAGTCCTTCGGGATTGATGCCCTTGGTGCGCTCGTAATAGACGAGGAGGTCGTCGAAACCTTCGAGGCCGATGGGCTTGTACTCGAGGATCTCTGGAATGTGGTCGGCGCACTGGTAGATGTCAGGATAGGCCAGGACCAGGAGAACTCGTTGCGGAGGGCTTTCGATGAGGCGACAGGTGGCTTCGAGAGTGGTGGCGCAGGTTCCTTCTGAGCCGACTAGAGCGCGGGCAACGTGGAAACCGTTTTCCGGGAGGAGGTAGTTCAGGTTGTAGCCGGAGACTCGGCGTGGAATGTTGGGAAATTTTTGCCGGATCAGGTGCCCGTACTGGGCGGCGATTTCTTTCAGCGCGGTGCGGATTTGAGTCGCGCGATCGGCGTTGGGAGTGGGTACCCCGGGTATGGATACGCTCCCCTTGGCTTCGCTCAGGCGAGCGGGGCGGACGAGGGCGTCCGCCCCTGCACAAAGGCGGGTGCCGTCGTAGGTGACTACTTCCAAGGCTTCGATGTTGTCGTCCGTCTTGCCGCCCATGATGGAGTGAACGCCGCAGGAATTGTTGCCGATCATGCCTCCGATGGTGCAGCGGTCGTGGCTGGCAGGATCGGGAGCGAAGGTCAGGTGATGTTTCTCAGCGGCGTTGCGGAGATGATCGAGAACGACTCCCGGCTGGACCCTCGCGATGCGGCGGTCGGGATCAATTTCGAGGATGTTG
>JAICJP010000355.1 GCA_025928375.1 Candidatus Sulfotelmatobacter sp. | reverse complement strand
GTTGACGATCAGGTAAGGATCTTCCGTGTTGAAGTCCGCTGGTGGATCATTGAAGGCGATGTGCCCGTTTTCGCCGATGCCCAGGAATGCGATATCGACCGGGGACGAGGCTAACTGCTTGCCAGCTTCGCGGACCACCGCAGCTGGATCGGCGGCGTCGCCATCCAGCAAGTGATAATGCCGAATGCCGGTTTTCTGGATTAACTGCTCCACAAGCATCTTGCGGAAGCTTCCTGGATGGGTGATGGGGAGCCCGATGTATTCGTCGAGATGGAAGGCCTCGACCTTGGTCCAGTCGATATCGGGAGCTTTTGTAAGCGCGTCGAGAAACTCGAGTTGCGACGCTGCGGTGGCAGCGATGATGCGGGCCTGGCCGCGCTCTGCGATAGCGCTTCGAATGGCGTTGGCGGCCTGCTCGGCGGCGGAACGTCCTAGCGTTGTCTTGTCATTGAAAACTCGAATCAGCATGGCGAAGTCCCGATCGGAGAACGTTGGAAACGGCGAATTATACAAGGCCCGCCTTCGCCGATGCCCGCAATTATGAATTGGGTTTTTATGGTGTGAAAAGAGGCATGCACAGGATGGCGGAATTGACGCAGTCTGTTGTATGACTCTTGTGCACTCGCGAAGAGGCCTTCCATGAGATCTCAATTGAAAAGAGCTGGACAGTTTCTTTCCGCATGCATTCTGGGCAGCGTTTTGTTTGTCGGGTTGCAGGCGCACGCTCAAAGCGTAACCGTGGACGCGA
This sequence comes from Candidatus Sulfotelmatobacter sp., assembly GCA_025928375.1. Lineage (GTDB taxonomy): Bacteria > Acidobacteriota > Terriglobia > Terriglobales > Acidobacteriaceae > Sulfotelmatobacter. The sequence goes on along the minus strand of JAICJP010000355.1, from coordinate 3,997 downwards.
ACCCGAGTCATGTCATCAACAAGTTCAGCCCTCTGCACGCGTTGGGTTCCACCGTGGATCGAGTTCCCAGCAATGCCACGGACGCGTTCTTCCGTCCCGACCAAATCCAGAAGGTTCTTTCCGCAGGCTGGGGAGTCATCAGTTATCGCCAGAACACGGATTTGTTCGTGCAGGCCTGGCATTGGAATCCTAAGGGCACCTGGAGCGATCCCTCGGGTAAAGGTTATTTCACGGGAGACCCCAATCCGAGAGGCGATACAATCCGCCACTCTTACGGCTATTCGCTGCGCCACCGTGGGTTCACGCGCAATGGCGGAACGGAATTCGACGGCTACTCGCGTCTGGATGATGGAGATGCCGACAGCTACTGGAAGAGCAATCCGTATCTGGCGAGCGAGTTCACGGGAGAGAGTGACTCTCTGCACGCGCAATGGGTCGTCATCGCGCTGGACAAAAAAGAGAGCGTCAATGGAATCCGCATCCAGTGGGCCGAGCCGTTTGCACGAGATTTTCAGGTGCAGTACTGGGTCGGCGCCGGAGATGCCATGGACGAGCAGGATAAGGGTACGTGGCAAGACTTCCCTTCCGGCACGGTGAGAGATGGAAAAGGCGGCGATGCGACGCTCCCATTGTCACCAGCGCCGGTGAGCACGAAATTCGTGCGCGTGTGGATGACGCGCTCATCCAATACGTGCGACAGTCACGGGTCCGCCGACCGGCGGAATTGCGTGGGTTATGGCATCCGCGAGCTTTATCTGGGCACCATGGATCACGGTCAGGTGAAGGACATCCTTCACCATTCTCCCGACCAGAAACAAACTCTGACCCTGTGTTCCTCAGTCGATCCATGGCATGAGCCCTCGGATCGCTATGTCGCTCCTGACCGCATGGAATCTGGCGATCAGCCGGGGTTGGATCTCTTTTTCACCAGCGGGATCACACGGGGACTCCCAGCCATTGTCCCCGTGGCGCTACTCTACAGCACACCGGAAGACGCAGCGGCACAAATGGGTTACGTCAAAAAGCGCGGTTACCCTGTGTCGTACATCGAAATGGGCGAGGAAGCGGACGGGCAGTACATGCAACCGGAAGACTATGGAGCTCTTTATCTTCAGTTCGCCACCGCTCTTCACCGTGTCGATCCGGGGTTCAAGCTCGGAGGACCATCGTTCCAAGGAGTCACCGAAGACATCAAGGCCTGGCCCGATGCGCAAGGGCGCACTTCATGGTTCGGTCGTTTTCTCGATTATCTGAAGGCCCACAATCGCCTGCAGGACCTGTCGTTCATGTCGTTCGAACATTATCCCTATGAAGGATGTGAAACCCCTTGGGAGAACCTGTATCAGGAACCGGAACTGATCACGCACATCATGCAAGTCTGGCGGGATGACGGACTGCCAGCAGGCGTTCCTCTCCTCGATACCGAAACGAATGCACATGGGGGTGAAGCTGCTGTGGATATTTTCGGCGCGCTGTGGCTGGCGGATTCGTTCGCGGGATTTCTCAGCGCGGGCGGGCAGTCCACTCACTATTATCATCTTCTATCGTACTCGCCTCCGCACCCAGCGTGCCGGAACAGCTGGGGAACTTATCACATGTTCATGGTTGACGATCAGTATGAGATCGAGGAACCGACCTCGCAATTCTTCGCTGCCCGACTGATCACGCAGGAGTGGGCGCAGCCGAAGGATGCCGAACACCTGATGTATCGAGCGATCAGCGATATCAAAGATGGGCAGGGTCACCTGCTAGTGACGGCGTACGCGCTCCATCGTCCCGATGGCCAGTGGTCGCTCATGCTCATCAACAAGGACCACGATCATGCGCACAAGCTGCGCGTGCTGTTCCATGAGGCTGCTGGCACGCCAGACACATCATTCAGCGGCAAGCTGACAATGATTACGTTTGGCAAGGAGCAATACCAATGGCATCCGGATCGCAAGAAAGGTCACGCGGATCCTGACGGCCCGCCAGCCACGCGCACGATCAACGCGGAGCAAGGTACTGAATACGATCTGCCGCCGGCTTCGTTGACGGTGTTGCGGGGGAGCATCACTGCGCCTTGATCATGATTTGCGAGGGAATCAGCTTCTAGCTCCACAGCCTGTCCCATGAGCGCTCCTGATCCCACTGCGGAGTGGGCTCGAAATAGCCGGTGCCGGGAGCGAGGTGCTGTCGAACTATGTCCTCGTTCAAGGTGACGCCGAGCCCGGGCCGATCGGGCACGTCGATCCAGCCATGATTCACGATCGGAGACTTGCTGCCCTCCACAACCAATGATGACCACCATGGGACGTCGAGGGAATGATTCTCGAGTGCGAGGAAATTCTGCGTTGCCGCCGCGCAGTGGACGTTTGCCATGCAGGCGATCGGGGTACCGGCAAAATGCAAGGCCATGGGAACGCCGTAATCTTCCGCCATATCGCCAATCTTGTGGGTTTCGAGGATACCGCCCGCGGTCGCCAAGTCAGGCTGAATCTTGCTCACCGCGTGACTCTCGCAGAGCACCCGGAAAGGTTCTTTCAGGTAGATGTCTTCGCCGGTCAGGATGGGAGTGGGACTCTGGTCCGAGATTTGTTTCAACAGATCGGTATACATCCACGGAATCACGTCTTCCATCCAAGCCAGGTTGTATTTCTCATACGCTTGGCCGAGACGGATGATCGATTTCACTCCCAAATGGCCCAGGTGATCCATCGAAAGAGGGATTTCCATCCCAACGGCATCGCGCACCGCAGCCACGTATTGCTCCAGCATGCCGATGCCTTTGTCGGTGACCTCCATGCCTAGCAGGGGATGCGGAAGCTGGTTGGCCTGCCATTGGTTGATGTCGGAGGGGTTGGTCACGGTGCCAGGAGTATCTGCCACCATCTCGACTCCCAAGTCCATCTTGAGCCAGGTGAGCCCCATGACCTCTTTGCGCTCCTTCATTCGTTGGGCATAGATTTTGGGATCTTTGGATTCGACAGTATCGGCGTAAACGCGAATCTTATCGCGAAACTTGCCGCCTCCAACAAGCGCGTATACGGGAGCGTTATACACTTTTCCTGCAATGTCCCAGAGAGCCATTTCGATGGCGCAGACTCCGCCGCCCTGGCGGGCATGCCCTCCAAATTGCTTGATCTTCCGAAAAATCCTGTCAAGTTGTAACGGGTTCTCGCCGACAATTCGGCTCTTCAGAAAGAGGGCGTAGGTCGGACTGGCACCGTCGCGAACCTCCCCCAGGCCATACACTCCCTGATTGGTATCAATGCGAATGATGGGGCAGGGACTGGGGCCGGGTTTGACGATGTTGGCCACGCGCAGATCGGTAATCTTCAGAGTTGACGGACTCGAATTGGTGTTGACAGTTTTCGGGTAGGCTGCCAACGAATCGGAAGCCATGACACTTCCGCCCAGCAATAGGGCAGAGCTTTTCAAGACATCACGACGTCCCCACAGCCCGGAGTTCTTTTTAGTCATGATTACTCCTTCTCGCTACAAGGCGTGCACGTGCGTTAGAATTCGCTGGCTCTCGAATGAAGAAATAGAATTGTAAACTGGTTCCGCAAGTGCGACTCCGAATTCAGCCCCGAGGGAGACCGAGAATGGTCCGGTTCACGCCTGTCATAATCTGCCGCCACGCTGTTTATGCCATGTTTCTGCTCGCGTCCACTTGCGCCTGGGCGCAGCTGTCTACCTTTCCGAAGCAGGAAATGATTGACTACACGGCCAAGAATCCGTTCGAGCGTTTTCCGGATGGCCGACCCAAAGTGCCCGATGCCATGATCGACCGCGCTCGTGAACTGTCTTCGGAGGAAGTATGGGCCGGGCTTGAGCAGGTGGAAGGTTTTAAGAACCAGTATGCGGATGGCTTTCAAGTCCTTCATCCTGGCAAGACCATGGTCGGGCGCGCCTTCACCGTCCAGTTCATGCCGTTGCGGGCCGATGTAGACGAGGTCGCCAAGAGCAAGGCTAAGCAGCGTGGATTGCCGAATCTTTTCAATCAGACTGCGAT
>JAICJP010000250.1 GCA_025928375.1 Candidatus Sulfotelmatobacter sp. | reverse complement strand
TGAGTCTCACGAATCCCCAGCATTGCAACCAATACGGCCAGTGCCCCAGGAACGGCTGCAGCCAGAAACACCGTGCGAATCTGAAATCGCGAGAGCAGCACCACAGCCGCAAGCGGCCCCGCAATGGCTCCCGCCGAGTCCATGGATTGAATGAGGCCGTACGCCGATCCCAACCGCTGTTTCCCGACTGACTCCGCCACCATGACGTCTCGCGGCGCCCCACGTACCCCCTTGGCCAGCCGGTCCATGAACCGGATTAGAAGAATGTGCACCCACGAAGTCACGATTGCCAGCAGTGGCTTCACCGCGTTCGCAGCAAAATAGCCAACCACGACCAGAGGCTTGCGTCGGTCAATGCGATCCGTGAGATATCCCGAAAACAATTTGGCGAACGAAGCCACACTCTCGGCGATGCCTTCGATCAGCCCCAGTTGCTCCGGGCCCGCGCCCAGCGAAACCAGGAATGCGGGAAGCACCCAGTAAGCCATCTCGCTGGCCGTGTCGTTAAAAAACGACGTGATTCCAAACGAATAAAGATTGCGCGCAGCGGAACGCGGGACAGGGGACGGACTTGCAGCCATAGAAGAGTTTTACCACGGAGACTCGGATACACGCCGCTGTTCCGTGTAGGGGCGGACGCCTCGTCCGCCCGAGCGAAGCGAGCGTGGACACCACGGATTGCAGGGAAAGTTGTTTCTTCCCGGCAGTTCTCCTGGGCCGGAAGAACATCGGAGTAGCCGCAAGAACTTCTACAACTGGGAAGTGGGAACCGGCAACTGGTTCTGGTCAATACATCGCGTCGTATTTCGTGACCGCCCACTCTGCGCCTTTGTGCTCAGTCGTAACCGTGAGCAGGCTTTGTTCGCCACCCGAACTTCCCTGCCGCATCCCGCGATAATGCAGGATGACCAGCGGCGGCACTTCTTCCCACTCCACCAGTTGCCACGAAAGTAATGGATGCTGCGCCTCAGAACTGCAAATGTACTTGGCGTACTTTCTATGGTAATCATGCTCCCATTTTTGGAGCACGTCGTCGCAATGCCCGTCGCGCAACTCGCGAAGAAATTTGTTGGCCGCCTTTTCGGTCGACCGGTCCCGCAGTGGATTCATGCGAATGCTCACCGGCAATCCCGTCAGTGGATCGTGATCCTCCGAGCGCGCCAGTACCGGGCCCTGATTGCTCAGCCACCAGAGATAGCCCACAAAAACCATTACCAGCAACACTCCGGCGCCGGCCGCAATGCCGATCTGGGTCTTAGTAAAGGCCATCGTCCAAGTCTAGAACTGGCCATGGGAGGAACAAGATTACCTCCGGTAATCCATCTGTACATGTCCAGCCGCGCGGGTACTTCGGGAAAAAAGAAAGGCACGGCGAAATGCCGTGCCTTCGTGAACCTCTTTTCGGAGGAACTACTCTTTTTTGTCTTCCTCGTCCTTGGCTGGCTCAACTCCGCCATCTTGCGCTGCCTGGGCCTCAGCTTCTTCCATCGCCTTCTTGGCTTCCGCTGCCTTCTTGGAGCGGGCTTCCGCACGTTTCTCGCGCTTCTCGTCGAGCACTTTCTCGCTGCCAAGGAGCTCGAGGAATGCCTTGTCGGCGCCATCGCCCTTGTTCCACGCGGTCCGAATGATGCGCGTGTAGCCGCCATTACGATCACCGAAGCGCGGCCCAACGGTATCGAACAGCTTCACCACAGCTTCGTCGGTCATCAGATACCCGGCAGCTAGCCGCCGAGCCGAGAGGTCTCCGCGCTTGCCCAGGGTGATCATTTTTTCGACTAGCGGACGCGCCGCCTTGGCCTTCGGAACCGTCGTCTCGACGCGCTCCTCAACGATCACCGAAGTGACCAGGTTGCGCAGCAGCGAGCGCCGGTGCGCCGTGTTCCGTCCGAGTTTGTAGCCTGCAACTTTGTGACGCATGGCAGTACCCCAATTTAATTTCGGGTTTCAAGTTTCGAGTGTTCAGGACCACGCGTCCCGCTTCAGGAACAGCCCGAAACCTGAAACTCGAAACTTGAAACTGATTCTTACAGCTGGTCGTCCGGTCCGTAAGCGGATGCGGGCAATGGTACGTTCGAGGTCGGTCCGGGTACCGCATTGCCGTGCTCGTCGATCTTCATCCCAAGACTCAGTCCCATCGATGACAGGATCTCTTTGATCTCGTTGAGCGACTTGCGGCCGAAATTCTTGGTCTTCAGCATCTCCGCTTCGGTCTTCTGCACCAACTCGCCGATCGTCTGAATGTTTGCATTCTTCAGGCAGTTGTAGCTGCGCACCGAAAGCTCGAGCTCTTCCACCGAGCGGTTCAGGTTCTCGTTGTGAATCTCGGGCTTGCGGTCATCCGAAGACGAAGTGCCGGTTTCGATCTCTTCCTCGAAGTTGATGAAGATGTTCATGTGGTCCTTCAGCAGCTTCGCCGCCAGGCCGATCGAGTCAGCCGGGGTGATAGAGCCGTTGGTCCACACTTCGAGTGTAAGCTTGTCATAATCGGTAATCTGTCCCAGACGTGCCGCTTCGACCGTGTAGTTGCACTTGCGCACCGGCGAGTGCACCGAGTCGATGGGAATGAATCCGATGCCAAGATCCTCGTCGAAGTTCTTGTCGGCAGAAACGTACCCGCGGCCACGCTTCAAGCGCATCTCCATGTCGAGCTTGCCGCCTTCACTCACAGTCGCAATGTAAACATCTTTGTCGAGTACTTCGACGTCGCCATCCGCTTCAATCATTCCGCTGGTCACCACACCGGGCTGATCCGCGCGCAGGTAGATGGCTTTCGGAGCATCGCCCGCAAGTTTAAACGGAATCTGCTTCAGGTTGAGAATGATGTCGGTCGCATCCTCCACCACGCCCGGGATGGACTGGAATTCATGCAGCACGCCTTCCATCTTCACCGCGGTCACGGCTGCGCCTTCGATCGAGCTCAGCAGCACGCGCCGCAGGGCATTGCCCACGGTGGTGCCGAATCCGCGCTCAAACGGCTGCGCCCAGAAAATTCCGTATTTGTCGGTGAGGCTGGACTGGTCAACTGCGAGACGTTTCGGTTTCTGAAAACCTTTCCAAAGCATGTGTTTCTCCTTCGGCCGTTGGGCTCAATCCTGACTCGCTGAGTGGTCCAACTCAGGTCGCAGTCAGGAAAGGCTGATCTGGCTCGAATGTGTGGACCAGTTTCGCGTTTCCGGTTTCACGTTTCGCGGAGAACACTCATTGCTCTCTCGAAACTTGAAACTTGAAACTTACTTGCTGTACAACTCAACAATCAACTGCTCGTTAACCGGCAGCTGAATATCTTCCCGCTTCGGCAATGACAAAACCCGCGCCTTGTAACTGTCGCGATCGACCTCAAGCCAACTAGGCAACGTGCCGTGGCTGGCGAATTCTTTCGCCAACTCGAGCACGGTGAGCTTCTTGCTGTTTTCGCGAATGGAAATTTCCTCGCCCGCGCTCACTTCGTAGGAAGGAATGTTGACCTTGCGATTGTCGACGGCTACATGTCCGTGACGCACCAATTGCCGCGCCTGGCGCCGTGACTGCGCGAATCCCAGGCGAAATACAACGTTGTCTAGACGCCGCTCCAGTTGCTGCAGCAACTTTTCGCCGGTCACGCCCTTGGAACGCGCGGCCTTCTCGAAGTAATTGCGGAACTGCCCTTCCTGCGTGAAGTAGATGCGCTTCGCTTTCTGCTTCTCACGCAGCTGCAGGCCGTAGCCAACAATCTTAGCCTTGCGGTCTTTCCCATGTTGTCCGGGAGCGAAGTTGCGCTTCTCGATGGGGCACTTATCGCTGAAACATTTCGCGCCTTTGAGGAACAGCTTCATGCCCTCGCGGCGGCATAGACGGCAGACTGCATCGGTGTAACGTGCCATGTTTCTCCTTGTTAAACCGGTTTACGGGACTGGCTTCCCTTCCTCCCGGTCAAATGTAGAGACGTTGCTAGCAATGTCTCTTTTCTTACTTACACGCGCCGTCTTTTCGGCGGCCGGCATCCATTGTGCGGAATCGGCGTGACGTCCCGAATCGAGCGCACTTCAATTCCGGAAGCAGCCAGCGCGCGCACAGCCGACTCGCGCCCAGATCCTGGGCCGCTCACCCGCACGTCCACGCTGCGTACTCCATGATCGCGCGCCATGTTCGCGGCGTTCGACGCTGCCTGTTGCGCTGCGAATGGCGTTCCTTTGCGCGACCCGCGAAACCCCAGCGATCCCGAACTCTTCCACGACAGAACGTTCCCATTCATGTCAGAAATCGTCACGATCGTGTTATTGAAGGACGCCTGCACGTACGCCAGCCCATGCGGCACGTGCTTGCGCTCCTTCTTTTTGAAGGTCTTCTTCTTGCCTTTTTTGTCCGGCGCGGCTCCAGTGCCGCCCGCTGCTGCTGGTTTTGCCATAAATAAGGTTTCTCAATTCCCAGTTCTCAGTTCTCAGCAAACCCGTCCAATTCCCTCTTTAACTGAGAACTGACAACTGCTTTATGTCTTTGCTGCCGACTTCTTCTTCTGCGCTACGGTTCCCTTGCGCGGGCCTTTGCGGGTCCGGGCATTGGTGTGCGTCCGCTGCCCGCGCACCGGCAGGTTCCTGCGATGACGGAATCCTCGATAGGAGCCGATTTCGATGAGACGCTTGATATTCATCGAAACTTCCTTGCGCAGATCGCCTTCCACCAACCCCTCGGCCTCGATGACCGTGCGAATCCGGTTGACCTCTTCTTCGCTGAGGTCCTGAACTTTCTTCATGGCATCGACCTTCGCTTCATCGAGAATCCGTACCGCGCGCGGATTGCCGATTCCATAGATGTACGTCAGCGCAATGTTAATGTGCTTCTGGCGGGGAAGATCCACGCCTGCTATACGTGCCATGAGTCTCTCAAGCCTCCCAGTACTTCTCGCCTCTCAGCAGTGAGCCGTGAGCTTTGAGCAATACCGCGCGACCCTGGATTTGCTCATTGCTCATTGCCCATTGCTGTTCTTACCCCTGGCGCTGTTTGTGTTTCGAATTCACGCAGATCACCCGCACCACACCCTTGCGGTGGATGATCTTGCACTTGTCACAGATCTTCTTTACTGATGCCCGTACCTTCATAACCCAGCCTTCAGCCGTCGGCTCTCAGCCTTCAGCAAACTATTTGTACCGGTAAACGATTCTTCCGCGATTCAGGTCGTAGGGCGAAAGCTCCACCGCGACCTTGTCTCCCGGCAGAATGCGAATGAAATTCTTGCGCATCTTTCCGGAAACATGCGCCAGCACCTGATGCTTGTTTTCCAGTTCGACCCGGAACATCGCATTGGGCAGCGGTTCCAGCACCACGGCCATAACTTCAATCGCGTCTTCTTTGCTCATTCGCTCCTAGTTTGCTCATTCGCTCCTAACTTCTAGCCACGGCTAACCCGCCTAGCAGAAGCTAGGAGCTAGCAGCTAGAAGCTTGTTACTGCGTCAAAATCACCGGCCCATCTTTCGTCACCGCCACGCAATGCTCAAAATGGGCGCTGAAACTGCCGTCCGCGGTGACTGCCGTCCACTTATCACCCAAAACTCTGGTTTCGGGCTTGCCGAAATTCACCATGGGCTCGATCGCGAGAACCATTCCCTCTCGCAACCTGGCTCCGTGACCGCGTGCGCCGTAGTTCGGAACTTGCGGCTCTTCATGCAATCGCGTCCCGATTCCGTGTCCAACAAACTCACGTACTACGCTGAATCCCGCGGCCTCCACATGCTGCTGTACCGCCGCGCCAACATCTCCCACGGAGTTCCCGATCCGTGCCTGCTCAATTCCTCGATACAGGGAAGCCTCGGTCACGTCCAGCAACTTCTTGATCTCCGGCTTCAGCCCATTTCCCACCGGCACTGTGATCGCCGCGTCTCCGTAGTAGCCGTCGAGCACCACGCCGCAATCGATCGATACGATGTCGCCCTCGTTCAGAACCCGCTTTTCGGAGGGAATCCCGTGCACGATTTCTTCATTCACCGACGTGCACAGCACACAGGGATAATCGTAATAGCCCTTAAACGCTGGCTTGGCCCCGAGTTCCTTGATCTTCGCCTCGGCGGCCCGCTCCAGATCCATCGTGGTCACGCCCGGCGCTACCATCGCCTTCAGATGATCGAGAAGCTGGCGCACGATGTGGCCGCTGCGCCGCATTTTTTCGATCTCGTTTGCCGACTTGCAGACAATTGCCATTCGTTCTACGCGTGATGATCTTCCAGAATCCGGTAAATCTGCTCGGTCACATCGTCCACTGGAAGATCGCCGTTGACCGAGATCAGCCTGCCCGTCTGCTGGTAGTAATCCGCCACCGGCCTGGTCTGCTCCTGAAACGCCGTGAGTCGTGGCTGAATGATTTCCAACCGGTCATCATTGCGGGCTACCAGCTTGGTCCCGTGCGCGTCGTCGCAAACTTCATCCAATCGGGGCGGCTGGAAATGGACGTTATAAATCCGTCCACAGGTGGGACAAGAACGTCGTCCAGTAATCCGGAGCAATAACTGATTATAGTCGACCGCGAGCCGGATCACAATCGGCCAGCTT
>JAICJP010000097.1 GCA_025928375.1 Candidatus Sulfotelmatobacter sp. | reverse complement strand
GTCTCTGCGGCACTTCGATAGCCGCTAGATATCGTAGTAGAGAGCAAACTCGTAGGGATGCGGCCTGGCTCGGACTGCCTCCACCTCTTTCGAGCGCTTGTAATCGACGTAGGTTCGCAGTAACTCTTCGGTAAACACGTCCCCCTTCAGCAGAAACTCGTGGTCTCTCTGCAGCGCGTCCAGCGCCTCCTCCAGCGATACGGGCATGGCCGGGACGTTCGATACTTCTTCTGGGTCCAGTTCGTAGATATCTTTATCCAGCGGCGGCCCGGGATCCATTTTGTTCTCAATTCCATCCAGCCCGGCCATGAGCATCGCAGCGAAAGCCATATATGGATTGCAGCTCGGGTCGGGCGGACGAAATTCCACGCGCTTCGATCTGGGTTCGATGGTGTACATCGGGATTCGACATGCTGCCGAGCGGTTGCGACGCGAGTAGGCCAGACTTACCGGAGCCTCGAAGCCCGGCACCAGTCGCTTATAAGAGTTCGTAGTGGGCGCGATGATCGCCGACAGCGCCGGGCCATGCTTGAGCAGGCCGCCCACGTACCACAACGCAAGCTGTGACAGCCCGGCATATCCATCGCCGGAAAACAGCGGATCTCCACCCGTCCACAGCGACTGGTGCGTATGCATTCCGCTGCCGTTGTCGCCGAAGATGGGCTTCGGCATGAACGTGACCGTCTTGCCGTTGCGGCTGGCCACATTTTTGACAATGTATTTGTAGAGCAGCATCTTGTCGGCGGAGCGGAGAAGCGAGTCATACTTCAGGTCGATCTCAGCTTGGCCGCCCGACGCCACCTCGTGATGATGGCATTCCACCTGCATGCCGCAGCTTTGCATGGTGACCACCATCTCCGAGCGCAGATCCTGGTAGTGGTCGGTGGGAGCCACCGGGAAGTAGCCTTCCCGATAGCGCGGCCGATATCCCAAATTGTTCGATTCCCTTCCCGAATTCCAACGTCCCTCTTCGGCATCGATGTAGTAAAACCCGTACTGCTCGCGCTGGTCGAAGCGCACATTGTCGAAAATGAAGAATTCGGCCTCTGCCCCAAAGTACGCCGTATCCGCGATGCCGCTCGCTGCTAGATACTGCTCAGCCTTGCGCGCGATATGCCGCGGATCGCGATCGTAGCTCTGCTTGGTGACCGGGTCCACTACGTCACACACCAGCACCAGCGTCGGCACTTCCGTGAACGGGTCCATGAGGTAGCAACTCGCATCCGGCTTCAGAAGCATGTCGCTCTCATGAATTCCCGCCCAAGCCCGTATCGAGGAACCATCAATTCCAAATCCTGCCTGGAAAGAGGGCTCGGTCAGTTGGTCGATTGGGTAGGAAACATGGTGCCACAGTCCCGGAATGTCAGTGAAGCGCAGGTCCAGGATCCTGGCTTCATGTTTCTTCGCGAAATCGAGGACACTGTTGACGTCAGGCATTAGGCTCCTTCGGGGAGCAACTGCGTTACGGGCGACAGTTGCGGGAGTTCCTGACCGGGCAGGCTGCTACAATCGGTCGCGCGTGTGGAATCGTAGAGTCTAAAGCCGGCGCAGCATGCAGGCAATTCGATTGTTCTTATAGCCGGCATAAAGCGCACTTTATACTTAAAGCTGTCAGCTCTCAGCCATCCCATCGATGACAAAAGCGTGGCCCTGTTGAACGCTGAGGCCTGAAGGCTATCTATGGACTTTGACCAGCTCGAGACCTTTCTCGAAGTGGCGCGGCACGCCTCGTTCTCTCGGGCGGCGGAGAAGCGATTCCGTACCCAGCCGGCCATTTCGTCGCAGATCCGCGGCTTGGAGGAAGAGGTCGGAGCCAAGCTCTTCGACCGTTCCGGAGGCAAGGTATCCCTTACGGCGGCTGGCAAGGCCTTTGTGAAATACGTCGAAGATACGCTCGACGCCCGCAAAGCCATGATGGTTTCGATCGCGGAGATGGAGCGCGTACCTCGGGGTGAACTCATCGTGGGCGCCAACGAAGGCACGTGTCTGCACATCCTGCCCTACGTCTTTGCCGACTTCAAAAAGCAATACCCCGATGTCTCGGTCAACATCAAGCGCGCCGATTACGCCCGGGTTCTGGAGTCCATCATCGACAACTCCGTGGATTTCGGCGTCGTGTCACTCCCGGTGAGCGATACGCGGCTGACAGTCGTGCTCATCCATCGCGATGAACTGATCGTGATCGCTCCGCCGCAACATCCCCTGGGAAAACTCAAATCAGCGAGCATTGCAGATCTCAGCAAGTTCCCCCTGATCGTTCCCAAAGCCGGTCACACGCGAGACGCCATTGAACAGATGTTTCACGAAAAGCGTCTGAAGCCGAATTTCACCATGGAATTGGACTCCAGCGAACTGCTGAAGCGCTTCGTCGCCGCCGATGTCGGGATCGGCTTTATCGCCCGGTCGAACGTGGAAGAAGACGTCCGCGCCAAAGTGTTGGCCGCCGTTCCCTTGGCTGATGCTCAGGTCCGACGCGATCTCGCCCTGGTCTTTCGCAAAGATAAAGCCCTGAGCCGCGCCGCTCTGGCATTCATTGATATTGCGGTGAAGCACAAATCCACTCAGGAACTCGCCTACATTCCCAGCCGATGAGGAATTCGCGTCATATTCTGCTACTGCTCTGCCTGGCAAGCTCTGTGTGGGCGGTAGCGCAAACGCAGAAGCCAATATCCCAAATGCCGGCATCTGCGCGTCAGCTGATTGCCGTCAAGGTCATTGGCAGCAAGCGCTTTGCGGAGCAGGACATCGTCGCCGCCACCGGTCTGCAACTGCGAACGCCGGTGAACGATGACGACTTCAAACGAGCCGCGCGCCGTCTGGGTGACACGGGAGTTTTCACCGACATCGCGTACTCCTATTCGTATTCTCCCGCCGGAACCAAGCTCGAGTTCCACGTGGTGGATGCCGACAAGTTTGTCCCCGTTCGCTTCGAAGACTTCGTATGGTTCTCCGACGCGGATCTTGTGCGCCGGATCAAAGAGCACGCGCCACTGTTCGATGGCGAGCTTCCGCTATCCGGCCGCCTGCCCGAAGAGGTCTCGGATGTACTGCAGGCGATGCTGGTCGAGAAATCCATTCCTGGGCATGTGGAGTACGAGCGCGTGGGCAAGTCCGATGCTCCCGTGCAAGCCATTCTGTATCGCGTTGCCGATGTTCTGATTCAGATTCGCAATGTCGAATTCGTCGGCGCCGGTGAAGCGGAACTTCCCGCGCTTACCGCCGCCTCCAGGAGAGTCTTCGAGCGGGAGTATTCCCGCACCGTCTTGCGCTCCCTGGTGGAAAAACAGCTTTTGCCTGTGTACTACTCGCGGGGATACCTCAAAGCGAGCTTCGGCGATCCGCAACCCAACGTCGTCAAACAGCCCTCAGCGTCAAATGATGAGGGCCCCAGAAATCTCACCATCGTGGATGTGTCATTCCCAGTTACCCCGGGACAGCAATATAGGTTGAAGTCGTTGCAATGGTCCGGCAATCAGGCGATTCCGACCGAAACCCTGGCCAAAATGGTGCGTCTGGAGCCGGGGCAGGCAGCGAATATGGTGCGGCTCGGCGATAGCCTTGCCGAGATCCAGAAGCTTTACGGTTCAAAAGGCTACGTCACCGCCCAGATCACGCCACAGCCCTCTTTCGATGAAACAGCAGGGACAGTTGCGATCACCTTGGACGTGAAGGAAGGCCCTGTGTTTCACATGGGTGACCTGGAATTCCGGGGCCTCGACAACGGTCTCACGGCCAAGCTCAGAAATGCCTGGAAGATCCGGCCCGGCGAGATCTACAACTCCACATATCTAAGCGAATACCTTCCGACTGCCCAAAGGCTTCTGCCACCAACGCTCGATTGGGAAGTTTCTCCCCATGTCACACCCAACGTGCGGGACAAAACCGTCGACGTGGACTTGATCTACACGGCGAAAGCACCCAAGTAGTCTGCCCGGCTTGTTCGTATTTTGGAACAAAACTTTTCCCCATGCTCGGGCGCGCTGAAAGCGCGCTAATCTAGCGACTCTCACGTTAGCTGGTGCCTTAATTTTGCCCGGGCCCTCCCCCATCCATCCGGGCATAATAAGCGGGGTGTGCGCCTGCGCACCCCGCGTTTTAAAAACTCAATACTTGTAACCTTGTCGGCGATAGCGCATCTTTTGTGTGGATGGAATATTGCTGAAAAGGGAGCTTTGCGTCCCCACACGGTTCGAGGGATCAAGCCCGCCAACTAAAAAGGAGAATGTGGATGAGTGCTCGAAACATGAAAATTGAATGGATTCTGAAGCTGTTGCTGGTTCTTACTTTGGCAGCTGGCGCCGCGTTTGCCGCCAGTGGAAAATCCTACACTGGCACGGTCAGCGACTCCATGTGCGGCGCCAAGCATGCCATGCCTGGAGATGACGCGGCTTGCACCCGGGCGTGTGTGGGTAAGGGTTCCAAGTATGCCCTCGTCGTGGGCGATAAGGTTTACACCCTCGAAACCAGTGACAAGACTGCCTTAGCGACACTCGACAAGCAAGCGGGAGCCAAAGCCACCGTCACCGGCACAGAGAAAGACAATACCATCGCCGTAAGCTCAGTCAAGCCGGCAAAGTAGTCGCATTGTAGAGACGTAGCTCAGCTACGTCTCTAGAGGCGGCTGCGAGTTATCCCTTCGCAGGAGAGCGCTGCTTGCGCCTCCTGCAATTTTTTTGCCCCTACTCTGAAATTCATATTTCCTTTACAAACCATTGTGTTAGATTGCATTCTCACCTTAAAAATTTTGCGTTTTCGAGGAGGGCGAGCGAATTGGGCAAAGACATGGTTCCGAAGCGGATTTTCTTCACCAAAGGAGTAGGAAAACACCGCGAGCGCTTGACTTCGTTTGAATTGGCGTTGCGTGACGCCGGGATCGCTGCCCAGAATTTAGTGCGGGTATCATCGATTTTCCCGCCCAACTGCAAACTGCTCGCCCGCAAAGAGGGTGTCAAATATCTCCACCCTGGCGAGGTCGTCTTTGCGGTAGTCGCCGAAAATTCCACCCGCGAGCCGCACCGTCTGCTCGCCTCCTCCATCGGCGTTGCAATTCCCGCCGACCGCAACACCTACGGCTATCTCAGTGAACACCATTCCTTCGGCGAGACCGAAGATGCCGCTGGAGAATACGCCGAGGAACTCGCCGCCGAAATGCTGGCCACCACTCTCAATGTGGAATTCGATCCCGATCGATCCTGGGACGAGAAGAAGCAAATCTACCGCCTCTCCAACAAGATCGTGCGCACCGCGAATGTGACCCAGTCGGCGGTTGGCGACAAGCGCGGACTCTGGACCACCGTAATCGCCTCGGCAGTTTTGATCTTCGATTAGCCCAGGTGCGGGGCCCTGATCCCCAGGGTAGCGAAAACATTCTTCACCACGCGGTCACAGCGTACAGCGTGAAACTGGAAGCACCGCGCCGCGGTTGCGCCGACCACCCGGTAGAGCCGCTTTCTGAGTCCCGCCCGCGCGCGGTGCAGACGAACCTTCACGTTCTCCTCGGTCAGGTTCAAGCAGTGCGCGGTTTCTTCCGTAGTCATCCCTTCGACGTCGCGCAACATGAAAACCAGACGGTGGTCGTCCGACAGTAACGAAACGGCTTTCTCGAGCACAGCGGCGAGTTCCCGATCGTAAGCTTGCTGTTCCGGACTGCGCGTACTCGAGGGTGGCGATTGCATAATCTCTCCATTGGATTCGTCGCTCGGGTCCAGCGCCTGGAAACGCAGTCGCCGCCGGGAGCGCGTCAAAGCTTCATGCACCGCAATGCGGGTCAACCAGGTGACAAATTTGGCTCGGCCTTCGAAGCTCGCCAGATTCTGGTAAGCACGGACGTAGGCATCCTGCATCACGTCCTCAGCCTCCGCGTCGTCACGCAGGATGGCTCGGGCTATCCGGTATAGCCGCTGGTTGTGCCGGCGCATCAGCAGTTCGTAAAGCGCGGTTTCGCCGTCCAGTACACGCCTGACAACCTCTTCGTCGCTCCAATCCTCTCGTTGCGCCTGTTGTACCAGTACTGCGCTGGCCATGAAATCGCCTCCACAGACATTGAGTGTATAAGCTGCAGCCGGTTACAGACTCTGAGAAATTCTCCCCTGCAACGGTTGTGGACTTAGGAAATTTCCACCCTGCATCAGGCCCAGAGCCGCTGAAGCATATGCCACCAGATCTTTCAGTGACCCCCGTATTTTCAGCTACATACGGGAACTTCGGCGACGCGCGAGGGATTATAACTTCAGTAACTTCCTAAATATGGCAAATGTAATCTTTCGTTAACAGGGCTGGGTTATCATTAGATGTTGAGTCGGCGAGGGTTCTCACCTCGCTAGGGGAAGCTGTGGACACCGAAACACGTAGAAAACGACAGCAGGCCCTTATGCGGCGAATGGCGGAGCGAAAGCTGCGCTCGCGCGCCCAGGAACTCTACGAGTCGCGTGGCCAAACCGAAGGTCACGAGTTAGAGGATTGGTTTCAGGCTGAGGCGGAATTGCTGAAAGACACTCGACTTGCGCCCCTTTATCGTCACCTGCGAGACAGCGGACAAAACACCGAGGATTCGCCCGAGCCAAGTGATGAAGAAGCTGTGTCCTGTGAAACGGGCACCTAGTCCATTGAGATTTGTTCCGTGAGGCGGGTTTCGCTAAAACCGAAACCCGCCTGAACTTTTTCGCGCCTATTTCCTGGCAACTGATTTTGACGCCTTGCGTCCGCCCTTTTTTGCTTTTTCCAGCCGCTCGATCAGCGATGCAACCAGGATCGGAAGTCCTACAGTCGCGTCAACAAAGACTTCGCCAAACTTGCCGCCTTCCGCCGGAGGCACAAACTTTCCCCACGAGATTGCCTCGCTATAAGGACTGCCTGACAGGCCGCCCCAATACACCGGCTCGGGACAGATTCTGAGACCGTAGTGATAGCGTTTCAGAGGCACGTTCTCACCCAGCCGGCGATGCCTCAGTTCGATAAACGGACCAAACTGCTGTGACCAATTACGCGGAACCCCGCCTCCGATGGTGAAGATTCCCAGCTTTTTCTGACGAAGCAACGTGGCGGCAAAGTGCTCCAGATCTTCGAATGGATCGAAGCGGATCTTGTGCCTTCCCGTGGACTCGCGAAGCCGATTGTTCAGCGCCGTATCGAGCCCAAGCTCCGAATCGCTGAATGCCGGGACAAACACCGGAACACCCTGTTCATAGGCAGACTTCAGAATTCCTCGCTGACCTTGCGCGTGCTTCCCCAGGTACGCCCCGATCGCATGGTTCAGCTTGTAAGAGCACATCACCTCGTTGTGGTCCCAGGCTTCCAGCACCGCCGACATGATTTCTTCCACGTCATCCAGATTCTGTTCCGGTTCGAGCGTGTCGTAGACGCGGTTGTACCCCTGCTCGTAAAGTTCGACATCCGAAACTTCGGGATTGGCACGGAAATGAGCGCGCCCACTGGCCTCGACCAAACCGTGGGCCATCAGCGCGCCAGTGGAGACGATGGCATTCACGACCCCTCGGTCGATCAACTCGGTGATGATCAGCCCCTGCTTGGCGACCGTCATGGCTCCGGCAAGAGTCATCACGATGAAAGCGTCTTCATCCAGCGCCATAGCTTCGAGTACATCGGCCGCTTCCCCCAGCTGGCGCCCGGTGAAGGCCGTCTTCGCCATGGCGCGAACCAGGCCGTCGATGGAATGAACTTTCGAGAGATCGAGCGGTTCCAGCGGGATCAGCCGGTCTTCGATGGGATTATGTAAGTTACGGTCTTTGCCTTCTCCCGTGTTCGGCTCTTTGTGCCCGTGCGAATTTCCATGATTGCCCTGTTTCACCGCCAGCCTCCAGGCTTCTTCTTTTTCCCCGACCACCTACTCTACAAGATGGGCCCTTCGGATGCCATGCTGCGAACCTGGAAGGCTCTCCGCTAGTGATTTGCGCCCAGAGTACACTGCAATCCATGCCGGGCAAGAAAGCTTTTGAACAGCAGATCGCGAACCTGGATTCACTTCGTCAGGCCGATGCGTCGGAGCAGGTTCGAGGCCTGCAAAAAGCCCTGGCCAATCGCAACAACTTCATCGTGGGGAAAGCGGCGGACCTGGTTCGCGAGTTTAAGCTTACGCAATTGACTGACGCGCTGACCGCCTCGTTTGAACGCTTCGTGCAGAATCCCGAGAAGACCGATCCCCAATGCTGGGCGAAAAACGCAATCGCCCGCACCCTGGCTGCATTCGAGTATCAGGAAGCGGATTTCTTTCTGCGTGGGATGCGCCACATTCAGATGGAGCCAGTCTGGGGCGGCAAATCGGACACTGCGGGGACACTTCGTGCCACCTGTGCTCTCGCGCTGGTGCAGTGCCGCAGCCTTGCTGAAACCGACCTCCTGGCCCACCTCATTGACCTCGTTGCCGACAAAGACAAAGCCGTGCGCCTGGAAATCATGCGCGCCATCGAGCAGGTGGGATCGCCCGCCGCTTCCCTGCTCTTGCGCCTGCGCGCCGTGCTCGGCTCAGACGAACCCGAAGTGCTGGGTGCCTGCTACGGCGGGATTCTACGTCTCGAAGGAGTCCGGGCGATTCCGTGGGTCGCCGGGTTTCTCGCCACCGCCGATGACACGGCTGGAGAGGCCGCTCTGGCCCTTGCTGCCACCCATTCGCCAGAAGCATTCAACGCTCTGCGAGAACGATTCGGCGAGGCGAGAGAGCCGTGGTGGCACTCTGTCCTACTCTCCGCCATCGCTCTCACCCGGCTGGAGGCCGCCATGGAATTTCTGCTGGATGTAGTTCGCACCGAACCGCTTGACGCAGAAGCCGCAATCGAGGCCATCCTGCGAGCGGGCCCATCCGATCAAATGGTCAGCGCGCTCGAGAGTCTGGTGCGAGATAATCCGCGCCTCGCCACTGCTTTCGCAGCCCATCGAACTTCAGGCTGAAAAACTCACAAAAACTCGTGCTACCCTTAGCTCACCGTGCGTGAAGGCCTGCTAGAAATCTTCCAGGAAACCTACAGTGAACTGCGCCCTGGAAGTTCTGTACCGGAACTCAAAATTGAATTCTTTGCTTTCGCCAACGTGAACAACACGATTCGTCTGCGCGAGGGCCGATTACTGGTACGCCTCTCTGACCTGCTGGAAGGTGCGCCAGATGGCGTTTTACGCGCGATCGCCCACATCCTGCTCGCCAAGATGTACCGCCAGCCCATTGATCGCGGCTATGCGGCACGTTACCGGAAATACGTCGGCAGCCATGACATCGTTCGCAAGGCTCACCTGGTCCGCCAGATGCGTGGACGCAAGATACTCCGCTCCCCGCGCGGACATTTTTATGATCTCGAGGCGGTGTTTGAAGAGCTGAACACCCGGTTCTTTCACGGCCTTATGGCGCGACCCCGCATGAGTTGGAGCCAGACGAAGACACGCCGGATTCTCGGGCACTACGATCCGGCGCACAATGCCATCATCATCAGCCGCATCTTCGATCATCCCGCCGTGCCCCGATACGTCCTCGACTACATCGTGTATCACGAGATGCTGCACCTGAAGCATCCGGTAAAGCTGCGCGGCAGCCGCAGGTGCGTGCATTCCGCGGAGTTCCAGGCAGAAGAGAAGTTGTTTCCCCGTGCCGCCCAAGCGAACGCCTTCCTCAAACGCCTCTGAAGACATTTTGTTTTCCCTCAGTCACTCACCATAGCGCCGCGAATCCGTCTTTATTCGGTGGAACCGGGGTAGACTATATGTTTGGCTGGAGGCCTAAATGAAGCGCTATCTCCCGTTGCTCAGATATTTAGCTGCGGCTGCATTTCTGAGCATTCTTGCCGCTTTTGCCCAGCAGGCGCCTGCGCCGGAAACCCACGGAATTGTCGTTGCCAACATCGATCGTTCGGTGGAACCGGGCAACGACTTCTATCGCTTCGCGAATGGCGACTGGATCAAACGCAGCGAAATTCCCCCGGATCGCGCGGGCATAGACGTTTTCACCAAGCTGGGCGACCTGAGCAATAAGCGCACGAAGGACCTGATTGAGGAAATTGCCAAATCCGATGCTGCCGCCGGATCGGGCGAGCGCAAGGTGGCGGATCTTTTTAATTCCTACATGAATGAGTCTGCCATTGAGGCAAGAGGAATGGCCCCCCTGAAACCGCGTCTCGACGCCATTGCCGCGATTCATGAGAAGAAGGATCTGGCGCACGCATTAGGCGAGACTCTGCGGGCCGACGTGGACGCCCTGAACAACACCAACTATCACACCGAGAATATCTTCGGCCTGTGGGTTGCACCTGGATTTCACGATTCAGATCATTATCTTCCCTATCTCATGCAGGGCGGCCTTCAGTTGCCCGACCGTGAGTACTACCTTGGCGAGAGCGAGCACATGAAGAACGTTCGCGCCAAGTATGAGACTCATGTGGCCGCGATGATGAAACTGGCGGGGTTCTCCGATCCCGAAACCCGCGCCCGGCAGATCATTGAGCTGGAGCATTCGATTGCACAGACCCATCGCACGTTGGCGGAAAACGAGGACATCCACAAAGCAGACAACCTGTGGAAGCGCGCGGATTTCCCCTCCAAAGCTCCGGGCATCGATTGGGAGGAATATTTCCGCGGCGCCGGCCTGAACCGCATTGCGAGCTTTGACGTGTGGCAGCCGGAGGCATTCACGGGTGAGGCCGCACTGGTCCAGTCCATCCCTCTCGAGACCTGGAAGGACTGGCTCGCGTTCCACCTGATCGAGCAGTACAGCGGAGTGCTTCCCAAAGCATTCAACGACGAGCGCTTTGCTTTCATGGGAAAGGTGCTCTCTGGAGCGCAGCAGCAGCGCCCACGCTGGCAGCGCGGCGTCTTCGTTGTCGATGGCCTGCTCGGAGATGTTGTCGGCCAGGACTATGCGAAGAAATACTTTTCTCCCCAGGCCAAAGCGGAAGCCCAGGCGATGGTCGCGAACCTGATCACCGCATTCCACAAACGCATCGACGCCCTGCAGTGGATGAATGCTTCCACAAAGGCTGAGGCTCAAGCCAAGCTGTCGACGTTGTACGTCGGCATCGGATATCCGGAAACCTGGCACGACTACTCAAATTTCGAAGTGAAGCCCGATGATGCATTCGGGAACATCTGGCGTGGAAATCTGTCTGAATATCAAAGACAGGTCGCGCGACTGGGTAAGCCGGTCGACAAGAAAGAATGGTCGATGACGCCGCAGACCGTGAATGCGGTGAATTTGCCCCTGCAGAATGCACTCAATTTTCCTGCGGCGATCCTGCAGCCGCCGTTCTATGATCCGCAGGCGCCGGCAGCCGTGAATTACGGCGCAATCGGCACCGTCATCGGTCACGAGATCAGCCACACCTTCGACACCCTGGGCAGCACCTTCGACTCCAAAGGCCGCCTGCGCAACTGGTGGACGCCGGAAGACCTGAAGCATTTCGAAGCGGCCACCCAGCGCCTCGCCGACCAATATGATACCTACAAGCCCTTTCCTGATCTGGCCATCAACGGCAAGCAGACTTTGTCGGAGAACATCGCCGACGTCGCAGGAATTTCCGCCGCGTTTGATGGGTATAAGGCCTCCCACCAGGTGGCGCCCACCGATGCTGGATTCTCCTCAGATCAGCAGTTCTTCATTGCCTTCGGGCAGAACTGGGGAGAGAAGACCCGCGAAGCCGCCCTCCGCCAGCAGGTGATGACCGATCCGCACTCTCCCGGCGAGTACCGGGCTGATACGGTTCGCAACATTGACGCGTGGTATGCCGCATTTGACGTGAAACCGGGAGAGAAACTATACCTGTCTCCCCAAGATCGGGTACGCATCTGGTGAAATTCTAAGAAAGCGTAGGAGCTTGCAATGAAGATCGGCCTTTATAGCATCACCTATCGAGGAGTCTGGTATCGCGGCGAAGCCTTGGACCTGTTCAGCCTGCTCCGGCTGGCTAAACAGCAGGGCTGGGAAGGCCTGGAACTTGATGCCGAACGCCCGCATGCCGCCCCCATGGACCTATCCGCCGATGACCGCAAGCGCTTGCGCGACCTCGCGGGAGAACTCGGCATCGAGCTTTGTGCCGTATCTCCCAATTGCGATCTCTCGAGTCCAGTCCCCGTTCAGCGCGAAACGATGATCTCCTACGTTCGCCAGTGCATCCAGCTGGCGCACGATCTGGGTTCGCCAATCTGCAAAATCTTCGCGGCTTGGCGCGGCATCACCCTCCACGATGGCCTCGCGACTTACGACGAGACCTATGGCTACAACCAGTACGGCTTCTGGAACGGCGACCGCCGTGGTTTCGTGCTGGACTCAATGCGCGAACTGTGCCGAGTCGCCGAGGACCACGGGATCGTACTCGCCATGCAAAATCATGGCCCCGACATCGTGAATCGCTACCAGGACGTACTGTCCCTGATTGAAGAAGTCGGCTCGCCGGTTTTCAAGGCGTGTATGGATATCAACATCGAGCCCGAAGCCGATTCCGCCGAACACGCCCGTCAAATGGCGGATGCGAGCCGCTCCGTACAGGTTCACTCGCACATGAATGGAGAATTCGCGCGCCGCCCGGATGGCACGGTCGAGTTGGTCGCTGCCGGCTACTTCGACAAAGGTTTCTGGGGACGCCAAGTCGCCTACCCTGCCTACGTCGATGCGCTTGTCGCAAACGGTTACCTCGGCTACATGAACTGGGAGTTCTGTCATCCCGGATGGCGGGACGGGAAGCCTGTTGGTATCGAGTACGTACACAATCAGACGCAGATGGCGTTCGAGTATCTCTCCGGGTTGCGGGCTGCGGCCGAACAGAAGGTCGACGCTATCGCTACCGCCTCTCGTTAGAATAAGGCCGCTTTTTGGTGCGGTGGGGCGATAAAGCTGTTGCTCAAACCCTGAAATTGGCGCGAGTCTCAGGCTGAAGCCGTATATCGGCTATCGACCGCCTCTCTGATCCGCTCCCGGCTGTACCCAGGCGAAGCGGCCTGATCACGTTCGATCTGCGCTGCCTGCCGCGCGAGTTCTTCATCCTTGATGATGGTCTTGAACCAAGAGGAAAAATCGCCCCGCCGCAGGTGAAACATCCACGTTTCGTCGTCCACTCCTTCCGCGAGTTGCAGGAAGGATCGCAAATTGTGAGCCCGCAAATTCAGCTTCGACTCGGGCCCGCGAAAAAAGAAGCTTTGCTGCGGCGATAGTTCGCCCTCCGCATACTGGCGAACATGGCGCAGGCGTTCGCGCGAACTCCGAACCGTCTTCAAGAGCAAGGGTGCCGCTTCAACTTTCGGGAACCACGCCAGTCCTTCGCCAGCCTCAGGATTAGGGCCGCTGTATTTCGGCGCTGGTAACTGCATCACCTCTGCGAAGGAGCGGAACACGCTGCACGCCGATTTTCCAATTCCGAGTACCACCTGGACACTCTGGAGGGCCGCAATCGTAACGTGTTCCGGATGAACCGTGATCAGAATCGTGTTCTCAAGGACCCTGCTTAAGTTTGCTCCGGCCGGGGACCATGAAGCTGGCAGAAGATGATGGGCCTCATCGATGATCAACCAGTGCGGCCGCGACGTGCGATTCCGCAAGTGTTCAAGATGAGGCAAAAGACTGACTAGAAAAGCCGGGCGATCGTCCAGGGCAATGCCGATAAGATTTATCTGAACGCTCGACTCCGGAGATTCCAGGGCCCGCAGAATCGCCTTCGGATCCGGCGCCCCCGTCGAACTGCCGAACGCAATCGCGTCGGTGAAGCCATCGTAATCCCCTTCCGGATCGATCAGGCAGAACTGGTATTGATTTTCCACCAATTGC
>JAICJP010000475.1 GCA_025928375.1 Candidatus Sulfotelmatobacter sp. | reverse complement strand
GCAGCATGACCGCGAAGGTATAGCCAGAGCCACCGGCCTAAGCCGAGAGGATTTCGACGCCTCATTGCCGATCGAAACCGTGTCCACGGGAGTTCCGTTCACGGTTGCGCCCCTGAGGTCGCTGGCCGTCATGCAGAATCTACGCGTGGACGCGGGCAAGGCGGACGAGTACTTGCAGAAAAGCGGCGGCAAGTTCCTATATTTCGTATGTCGCGAAACCGTCGACCCGTCCGCTACGTTGCACGCACGGATGATTTTTTATAACGGCGAAGATCCCGCAACGGGCTCGGCCGCGGGCTGCACCGCAGCCTGGATGGTGGCGCACGGAGTTGCCGAACCGGATCGACGGGTACTGATCGAGCAAGGCATGGAGATGCAGCGGCCCAGCAGAATTTTTGTGCGAGCAGCGAAGCGCGATAACCGGATAGTTAACGTTCGCGTGGGAGGCAATGCAGTCGAGGTTATCCGCGGGGAAGTTTTTCTGTGATCCACATGAGGCGCGCTACCGAAAACACTGCACGCGAGTCGCTGCTCACAAAAGCAATAGCCAGAAAGTTGCATTAGCATCGCTGTCACTTTACAGCGAGCGCGCTTCTCGTTAGCATTCATCTCGCTCTGCCACTCTTCATATCGAGAAAACTTCTGTTGGATTCGGACGCTTGCCGTCATTCCCCCAACGGATCAGAAGGCTGATGAAACCGAAGCGCACTATCCTGTGTGTAGATGACAACGAGCAGTCGCTTTCCCACCGGAAAATCATGCTGGAGACGCGCGGCTACCGGGTAGCCAATTTCAACCGGGGAGAAGACGCCATGGCGCGTTTCTCGCAGGGTGGAATTGATCTGGTGATAGCCGATATGGCCATGCCCGGCCTGGATGGCCCGCAACTCATCGCGAAGATAAAAGAACTGTCGCCGCAGACTCCCGCCATTCTTATTTCCAGCAAGGTTCGCATTTACGATCACGATTCCAAAGCGGATGTGTTCCTCACCAAGGGCATGTACGCCCCCGCCGACCTGCTGGAGCGGGTTCGCGTGTTGCTGGTGCGCAAGCGCGGTCCGAAGCGATTGCAGCATCGATCTTCTGCCCTGCCTCACCACATCGGCGTGGCCTGAGAAGCCGAAATTCTGAAAAGCGGACGAGTTCCACCGGTCCCGCCCTCGTGTGCCGATCGTGTAAGATTCCTTTCAGGCATGGCCGCATTCATCGAAGCTAGAGACCTGCGCAAGAAGTACCACGTGGGCAAAATCGAGGTGCAAGCGTTGCAGGGCATCTCTTTCAGCGTGCAGAAGGGCGAGTTCGTGAGCGTGGTAGGCCCTTCGGGAAGCGGCAAATCGACGCTTTTTTACCTGCTCGGCGGCCTGACCCGGGCCGATGGCGGAAGTGTGGTGCTGGACGGGGATGACCTGGCGAAACTTTCGGATGCCGAGCGAACGCGCATGCGCAAGCGGAAGATCGGATTTGTTTTTCAGAAATTCAACCTGCTTCCCACGCTCGACGCCCGCTCCAACATAATGATCGCGCGAGAAATCGCAGGCAACGGGCAGTTCGATGCAGCCTATTTCGATCGCATTACGGAACTGCTGGGGTTGAGCAAACGGCTGGCGCATCGTCCGTCGGAGTTATCTGGCGGAGAGCAGCAGCGAGTTGCGTTGGCACGAGCCCTGATCAACAAGCCAGCCGTGGTCCTGGCAGACGAGCCCACAGGCAATCTGGACTCCAAGAATTCTGACGTCGTACTGCAGATGTTGCGCCGGTCAAATCAGGAACTGGGGCAGACGGTGCTGATGATCACCCACAATCCTGAGGCAGCGTCGTTTGGCGACCGCATCATTCACATGCGGGATGGACAGATTGTGCGGCCGGAAGATGATCCTCAGTGGAAGGCGCACTAGAGCCGCTGGGGCGGCGTGCATTCGCGATGGTATCCTGAATAGACCACCACATTCATAGAGGGCTGTCTTCTTCCATGGCTGATCCGGTCACCTCCAAAACCAGCGTTCCTGAAACTTCAGCGGCCGAAGGCAACGAGTCCTTCGGCGAGATTCTGTCCCAATTCCAGAAGAGCCACTCGCATAGAACTGAAGACAAAAGACAGCTCGAAGCCACCGTCATTGCGGTAACCGACGAGTCTGTCTTTTTTGATATCGGATTCAAGTCGGAAGGCATTCTGCCGCTGTCCGCCCTGCAAGGGGAGGTTCTCCAACCCGGGGACAAAGCGCTGGTGACCGTCAAAGGGCGCGATCTGGATGGTTATTACGAGCTTTCCCGATTCAAAGTCGAACGCCCGATGGATTGGAGCGCGCTGGAGAAAGCGTTCGCTGAAAAATCGGCGGT
>JAICJP010000482.1 GCA_025928375.1 Candidatus Sulfotelmatobacter sp. | reverse complement strand
GGCTCCGGTTGCAGGTGGATGCCCCAGACTTCTTTGACCCGGCTTTGGATTTGGTCCTTCAGCGCGAGGATCTCGGCAGCGGTGGCTCCGCCGCGATTCACAAGCGCCAGCGCATGCTTGCTGGAGATCCCAGCATGCGCCAGCGTGTATCCGCGAGTGAAGCCAGCGTGCTCCACCAACCATGCCGCGGATACTTTGCGGTTCCGCTCCAGAGCGGGATAACTTGGGACCACCAGACCCTTGCCGGCTGCTCGACGTTCCAGGTCATGGCGCTGTTGTTCGGAGAGCACGGGATTTTTGAAGAATGATCCCGCGCTGCGGCAATCCGGATCACCTTGCACGATCAGCATGCCCTTGCGTGCCCGGATGTGGCGGACTGCTTCACGAACCTCCGCCAGCGTGGGAGCTGGCTTGCCCTCGAAGTGGCGCTTCAAGTCGGCATACTCGAGGCGTGGCGGTCCTCCGGGTATAAGGGCATACATGACGCGCAAGACGACGAATCGTCCACGCTCGCTGCTGTTGAAGATGCTGGTGCGGTAGGCGAAGCCGCAAGCTTCCGCGCACAATTCGCGAATCTGATTGTCCCGCAGATCGAAAACCTGGACGGACTCGATGGTGTCCGAAACTTCCTGGCCGTAGGCTCCTACATTCTGCACGGGCGTGCCCCCTACACTGCCCGGAATGCCGCTCAGGCACTCAATGCCCGCGAAGTTCGCAGCCACGCCGCGGGCCACAAATCCGTCCCACGATTCGCCGGCTCCGACTTCAAACAGAACTCTGCCATTGGCACCGTCGCGCTGGTCAATGCCTGGGATGGCAATCTTCAGCACCAACCCCGGCCATCCCGCATCGGCAACCAGCAAGTTGCTGCCGCCGCCCAGCACGAAGATTTCTAACTGGCGCGATCTCGCGAAGGCGATGGCTTCTTGCACCATCTGAGGTGAGTCGGCCTCCACGAAGAACCGGGCCGGGCCTCCCACCTGCAGCGTGGTTTGGGGCGCGAGCGGAACGTTTTCCTGAAGGCGCATGGGAGGAATCGCTTTCAATATACATCGGCGATTCGGAGACGAACTTGGCGAGACGCTGTCAGGCTACAATGGAGTCATACCAACCGAGAGGATCAACAGCATGTCGATGTATCCCGAAGTGATGTGCATTCCCATGCGCGAGGAATTGACTCGCCTGGGAGTGGAAGAACTGAAGACGGCAGATGCGGTCGATGAGGCGCTCAAAAATTCCGGGACCGCGCTGGTCGTGGTCAATTCGATTTGCGGATGCGCTGCCGGCCGCATGCGTCCCGCAGTCCGGATGGCGTTGCAAAATGGGGCTAAGCCTGACCGCGCCTACTCTGTGTTCGCGGGCCAGGAGAAAGAGGCGACCGAGCGTGCACGCAGCTACTTCACGGGATATCCCCCGTCCTCGCCCTCGATTGCACTCTTCCGCGACGGGCAGCTGGTGTACTTTATGCAGCGCCGCGATATCGAATCGCGGGAAGCCCCGGCCATTGCCGCCGAGCTGAAGGCTGCTTTTGATCGGTTCTGTGGAAGCAACGTCGCGGTCTGACCGGCGAGGAAATCCCATCACCTGGCGCTACCGTTTGGCATGCGCGCCATAAATGCTTTGATGACGATCGCATTGGGCTGCACGCCCACGGGGATCAGAGTCAGCAGGGAATACTCCGAAGTTTCGAGTGTGCGGTGGGGCTGGCGTTTCTGAATGATGGTGACGTCTCCTGATTCGGTATCGGCCACCAGCAGGTAATTCTGATCCGGCGTGAGCGCCAGGGACTCGGGACGGCTGCCCACTGGCAGTGT
>JAICJP010000206.1 GCA_025928375.1 Candidatus Sulfotelmatobacter sp. | reverse complement strand
TTCATTTACCCAGGATTCAGATTTCAGGTCGTCCAGGGACTACTTACGAATTTCCACTTGCCGCAATCGACGCTGCTGATGCTGGTGTGCGCCGTTGGTGGAAAAGAGAACGTGACGCGAGCTTACGAGCACGCGGTAGCAGCGCGTTACCGTTTCTACTCCTATGGGGATTGTATGTTCCTGGAGTGAGCGGACGCTGTACTCGTTGAGTTGGAAAACCAGTGGTTTGCGGTATGTCCTACAGGCTTTCCCATCTGCCGCACTGCGGCAGCGTGGCGCGGAACCTAGAGGATCGCATTCAGCAACTTTGTTCGCAGGTGGCGGCAACTCATATTGTCGAGGAGCTACATCGACTATGCGTGAGTTGCGGAATGCACTAAACGATCACATTCGTCTGCTTTCGACAGCAAGTGGAAGACTACCGCGACTCCCTCAATCCAGTTCCAAAGAAGGGAGAACATGGGGATGTTGGATGAAGAGGAGAAGCATCACGTCAAGGAACTCTGCGAACGCATTGCAAAAGAACAGGACCACAACCAGTTTTCGATCCTCATCGCACAGCTTAATCAGTTACTCGAACAATCCGAACTCCGGAGCGACGCAGTTCGCAATAAGTTGTCTCCTTCCATTAAGAAGTCCACTCGGCCCAATGCCTGAGTAGTTCCCGCCAAAAAGGGCACCGCGGCGAGGTGCCCTGCGCAGTACCCAATTATCTTCTTACGAAATTTCTGTGAAGGGACTCCCGCGTTTGCGCGCGCACAGCGGCATTTCCTGGAAAAGAAAAACGGGCACCCGTAGGGGTGCCCGCCCTTGCCCGTTTGAGAGCGAAAGCTTACGCGCGCGCGCCCACGGCTGCGGTCGACTCGCTCGCAACGGCTTTCTCTTCGCCGTTGGCCTTCTGCTGTTGTTGCTGCGGCTGTCCGCCCTTGCGGATGTCGATGCCACCCTTGAAGAACGCGCCATCTTCAATGGAGATGCGCGCCGCAATCACGTCTCCGGTCAGCGAGCCGTCGCTGCGAATATCCACCCGGTCGCTGGCGGTCAGGTTCCCGCGAACCTTGCCCAGGACCACGATCTCTCGCGCGTTGATGTTAGCCGACACCACCCCATTGCGACCGACGGTCACGCGGTTACCCGAGAGATTGATGGATCCTTCTACGCGGCCATCAATGTACAGAGATTCGGAACCTGTCACCTCACCCTTGATCACCAGCGACTTACCGATGGTCGCCTGATCCGCAGTGGTCGTGGTGACCGGACGCGGGGCGCTGACCGGCTCACTGGCCGTCATCGCGGGCGCACTCGGGGTAGACGTGGTTGGGCGCTCCGGCTCGCCGGGCCGGGCAGGGCTCTGAGGCTGATTTGTGGGCTTCCACATGGGACTTATGGTTCCTTTCCTTGTTGGGATTAGAGCTCTCTGGCCGCACTTTCGTGACCAAAGCGAATTGTACTCCCGAGTCTCATTTTGAGCACTGTGGAAATCCCTTTATTTCCAACGAAAGGTCCTACCGTGGTACGTACCACAGGTTTGCAGCCCGTGGCCGCTTCCCAGTGCTCAACTGCTCTTTTGTACCCTGTTGCGTGTAACGATTCCCGAAATTAATTTCCGCTCCATACCCTTTTGGCAGTTCGGGCGTTATGCTGAGCGGTGAGCCATGAGCTGGGAGCAATCTGCAAGGGCAGGGGACCGGGAGCAGGGCGCACGGCGCTGACCACGCGTTCCTGGCTCCTAGTTCTGAGCGATCCGCGTTCTGAGCGATCCGCCTCCTGCAGCGACTTGCTCATGGCTCATCGCTCACCGCTCAAAGGAGCACTTTCATGTCTGATTCCGCCGTTATTTCTCTTGTGTCTGTAGCCCGCCCCGAGGCTGGCGAATACGATCCTTACTACGAGCGCTACATCTCGCTGGTCAACGGGACCGATATTTTGGGCACGCTGGAATCTCAACGCCGCCAGATGCTACTGCTGCTCTCCGGTTGCGACGAGGCGGATGCGGATTTCCGCTATGCCCCGGACAAGTGGTCGGTAAAGGAAGTGCTCGGGCACGTCTGCGACACCGAGCGCATCTTCGCCTATCGCGCCCTGCGCATCTCTCGGGGGGATCGCACGCCCATCGAAGGCTTCGAGCAGGATGACTATGTCCGCAACGGCCCCCGGGTGCCGCTTGCCGAAACGATTGAAGACTATATCGCTGTGCGCCGGGCCACATTAACCCTGCTGCGCAACCTGGACGAGCAGGCTTGGGCCCGCCGCGGCATCGCCAACAAGAAGGAAGTGACCGTCCGCGCCCTCGCCTATCTCACCGCCGGCCACGAACTCCATCACCGCCGCATCCTGGAAGAAAAGTATTTCCCGGCCAAATAGTCTGTGTAGGGGCGGACG
The DNA here is from genome assembly GCA_025928375.1 of Candidatus Sulfotelmatobacter sp. Classification (GTDB taxonomy): domain Bacteria; phylum Acidobacteriota; class Terriglobia; order Terriglobales; family Acidobacteriaceae; genus Sulfotelmatobacter. The sequence continues at coordinate 5,345 of JAICJP010000206.1, read as the reverse complement.
CCGTCGTCCGCCCCGCGAGCAAAGCGAGCGTGCTGACGGCGAGTCCCTGGTGCTCTTCGGCCATTCCTCAGCTACCCGTGGTTTATGCTGATAGCTGCCTCATGCTCTCCGACGGCGCCATCCTGAAACACATCGCCCGCCAATCCAAGCGCCAGGCTGGATATAAGCAACTGGTCCGCGAGCTGGGCCTGCATGGGGACGAGCGCCGCGAGCTCAACGATCATCTTCATAAGCTGGTGAAAAGCGGCGCGCTCATCCCGGTGGACTCCGATAGATACGCGCTACCCCAGGCTGCTGCTGACCAGAACCTCGTCGCCGGGCGACTTACCATGCACCGCGACGGCTTTGGCTTTGTGATTCCCGATGCGAAATCGCTGTCCCCTGCTCTGAAATCCAAACTAGCCGGCGACATCTTCATCCCCCCGCACCAGATCGGCAATGCCATGCACGGGGACCTGGTGCTGGTAGACATCCAAAACGTGCGACCAGACGGCCGGGCCGAAGGTCGTATCGTCCGTCCCGTCAACCGCGCCCATCCCACCGTCGTCGGCATCTTCCACTACGGCTCGCGAAGAAACTATGTCACGCCTATTGACACAAAGATTACGCAAGAAATCGTGATCCCCGAAGGGCAGGAATCCCTTGTGTCCCCTGCGTCCTCTGGGGCGAATGATTCTGAAAGCTCAGCACAAAGGACGCACAGGACACGGGTGAAGAAGAAATCGGTGGATCGCGTTCTGGGGGAAGAAGCCGCCCGCCACGCCGACTGGTCCGACCTCGAAGGCGTGGTCGTCGACGTAGAAATCACCGACTGGCCGAGCACAACTCAGAGCCCGCGAGGCCGAGTCACGGAAATTCTTGGCCGCGAAGATGACTTCGGCGTGGACGTAGAAATCACCATCCGCAAATTCCATCTGCCGCACCATTTTCCGCCGGCAGTGCTGGAGGAAGCGCAGGGCGTTCCCGCCATCATCCCGTCCAGCGAACTACACCGGCGGCGCGACTTCCGCGAGTTGCCCATCGTCACCATCGACGGGGAGACCGCCCGTGATTTCGATGACGCTGTTTTAGTCCGCCAGCTGCCAAACCATAGTTACGAACTGCAGGTCCACATCGCCGATGTCGCGCATTACGTCACGGGAGACAGCGCGTTAGATCAGGAGGCACGCCTTCGCGGCACCAGCGTTTACTTTCCAGATCGCGCCGTTCCCATGCTGCCGCTGGAACTCTCGACCGACATCTGCAGCCTACGCCCGCGGGTGGATCGACTCGTGCTCTCCTGCATTATGGAGATCGATCACCGCGGCGAGATTGTTGGATACGACCTGTGCGAAGGCGTAATCCGCTCCGCCGAGCGCATGACCTACACCGATGTGAACGCCATCCTCGAAGGCGACCAGCCGCTGCGCAAGCGCTACGCTCCGCTGGTCACGACTTTTGAACTGATGCGCGACTTGGCGCAAATCCTGAACCGCAAGCGCGAGCGCCGCGGATCGATCGACTTCGATCTTCCCGAGCCGGTGATTGAGTTCGATGAATTCGGACTGATGAAGTCCATCACGCGCTCCGAACGGAACATCGCGCACCGCCTGATTGAAGAGTTCATGCTCTCGGCGAACGAAACTGTCGCCCATCACCTGGAGTCTCATCGCATCGCCAGCCTGTACCGCATTCACGAAAAGCCCGATGCCAAGCGCGTGTACGACTTCGAAACCATCGCCGCTACCTTCGGATACTCGCTAGGAGTAGGCGCTTTACCGATCCAGCGCGTGCAAATGAAGGCCGATCGCCGCGCAGCGTATGGCACCGGCAAGCGCGTCCGGGACCTTGAGATCCCCAAAGAAGTCCACATCACCCCGAGGATGTACCAGAAGTTGACTGAAAAGATTGCCGGCAAACCTGAAGAGCGAATTCTGAGCTATCTGATGTTGCGCTCGCTGAAGCAGGCGCGGTACTCGGAAGAAAACCTCGGCCACTTTGCCCTGGCGGCGCCAACCTACACCCATTTCACCAGCCCCATTCGCCGCTATCCAGATTTAATCGTGCACCGCATCCTGAAAGAGGTTCTGCAGAGAGGCACTGTGGAGGGGACGCCTCGCCCACTCCAGCCGCAAAGCGAGGATGTCCCGAGTCCCTGGTCCAAGCGCCGTGACCACGCCGCTCGTCGCGAATCTCAGGCCCCGCTGGGCGGCCCCATTTCTATTGAGGAACTGCATGAGATCGCCGAGGAATCCAGCCAGTCGGAACGCCGCGCGGATGACGCCGAGCGCGAGCTGATGGAGTGGAAAAAGGTGAAGTTTATGCAGGACCGCGTCGGCGAGGAATTCGACGGCCTGATCACCAGCGTCACCAAGTTCGGATTCTTCGTAGAGCTTACCGAGCTTTTCGTCGAAGGGCTGGTCCCGCTCAATACTCTGATCGACGACCGCTATACCTACCACGAAAACACACGCGAAATCATAGGCCAGCACTCCCGCAAGACTTACCGCATCGGAGATCGCCTGCGAGTTCTGGTCGACCGGATCGATCCCGTAGAAAAGAAAATCAACTTTGCAGTTCTGGAAGAAGAGCCGAAGCCACGCCGGGGAAAGCGCCGTAAGAAATAGGAGCGAGCGGTCCGTGCCAGATCCCTAGCGCAATCCCACCTGGCCCCGCGCCGATTCGATGAGTTTCGCCGAATCGTAGCCGATCCCGTCCTTGAACACGGTCTCGACATTCTCGATGTCTTCAATTTTCCTGGACGGATCACCTTTGATCACCACCAGGTCAGCCTGTTTGCCAGGGGCAATTGTGCCAATGCGGTCCAGTTTTCCCAGATACTGTGCGCCGTTGTAGGTCGCGATATGAATGGCCTGTACGGGTGTGAATCCCGCTTCGACCAGTAACTCCAATTCGCGTTGATCGCCAAAACCCGCAATCACGCCGCCCATGCCGGTGGGATCCAAACCGGCGAGCAATAATCCGCCAGCTTTGGCGAAGGCAAATTCAAATTCCTCTTCCTTCCGGAAAGCCGCCGGCCAGGGGGAGACGTCAGTTCCATAGCGGCTGCGAATGGCAGCGGCATCGCTGGAGCGCACCCGGTGCTGCAGCAGAAGCAGGCGCGCGTCCGGGGAGAGCACATCCAGAACCCGCGGCTGCAGAGTAGGGCGCCCGGGGAAGCTGCCCATTTCAAATACCGGCAGGGTCGAAGTCATGGCGACGTGCCGCCCCACCAGATCGAGGATCATCTCGTGCACCGGCCCCGCGTTCATGTCGAGCTTGCTCATGAGCACGGGATCTTCTTCCCCCTTGCATTCGCCGGGCTTCTTGTCGGGAAGGAATTCGGAATCCACCATCAAGCCGTGCTCCAGGTCGTCAATGCCCAGCGCGGCCGCTTCGCGAAATCCGATCGTGCACAGATGCCCCGTAACTTTCGCGCCGCGCTTGTGAGCCGCCGCAATGGCAGCAGCCAGTTCATCGTGAGTGATGAACATGTAGGCTTTGAAGTTATCGACGCCCTCATCTAGCCAGTAATTTACCGTCCGGGTAGCGTCTTCCGGACCGGACAATTGATGCAATTGCACGGCCCACGATCCCGCGCCTTCCAGATACGGCCCGGTGACGTGCACGTGCGGGCCGGGCATTTTTCCGGAGTCGATTTCCTTCTTGATTTCCAGATCGGTGTAGGGCTCGATGGAACCGGTGGTGCGAATGGTGGTCACCCCCGCCGCGAGATAGAGCCGTGGGAAGCTGTACGCCATATCGGCGAAGGAAGCCGGTCCAACGGGATAGAAGAGATGATCGTGCATTCCGACCAGCCCGGGGATCACGCTGTAGCCGTGCAGGTCGAGCACCTGCGCCTCTTTGGGAACATTTGCGGGCGAAGCGTCGCTGACCGACTCAATTTTTCCCTTGCTGAGGACAACCGTCTGATCTTCACGCGGCGCCGAACCCGTTCCGTCAATGACCCTGACGTGAGTCAGCGCGATGACCGGCGCGTCGGTCTTCACGAAGTTCCGGACTTCTGGGGAAAGCGTTTGTCCCGCTGCACAGCCAAGCATCAGTGAGATCGTGACAAGTGTTCGCATGTAGTCTCCTTCGTCCGTGAGCCTGAGCCAGTGTCTCCAGGGGCCTTTTTCGTTCAGAACCAGGTCTTGGCGCGGTAGCTGCGGTACTCGTCCCCAAAGGCCGATTCCAGCACCGAGGATTCCTTCTTCGCCCGCCAGATCTGTAGCGGGATAACCAGCACAAAGAGGAGCAGCCACAGCGGTCGCGCCGAAAGCAGAATGATTCCCGCGATCACGCATGACCCGAACACATAGATTGGATTGCGAATCTTCGAATACAGCCCACGAGTGACTAATTTCTTCGCCCGCGCTGAGACGGTAAGGGAAGCTCCGAGTTGAAATCTTGCTAGTGTCCAAAACACAAACCCGACAACCAGAAGGCAGGCACCGAGGATTTGCATCGGGTTCCATGGTCCCGCGAAGAACTTTCGTAGCGTCATCCAGAGGGCCACGCCGACCAAGATGGTCAGGAGGATGTTTACCGCAAACCTGCTGTCTTTCACCGTTCGACCTCGCCGGAAGAAAGTATATGAGGTGGAGACGCGCTAGCAAGAGCAGCCGAAAAGAATGTCGCGAACACGAGCACAAAACTGGACGCGCGACCTGGCCGCCGGCAGAGCTCGGCACCGCTCGGCACCGCTTCCCGCCTGTTAGAATCAGTATTGCCCACAACTCATGGACGCCGCTAAAATCCGCAATTTCGCCATCATCGCGCACATCGACCACGGTAAATCCACGCTGGCGGACCGCCTGCTGGAGCTTACGGGATCGCTGACCGCGCGCGAGATGCAGGCCCAGGTCCTCGATTCCATGGACCTGGAGCGCGAACGGGGCATCACCATCAAGGCCCATGCGGTCCGGATGATGTACACGGCCCAGGACGGCGAGACTTACCAGCTCAACTTGATCGACACTCCCGGACACGTTGATTTCTCCTACGAGGTGTCGCGCTCGCTGGCCTCCTGCGAAGGCGCGCTGCTGGTGGTCGATGCGTCACAGGGCGTCGAAGCGCAAACCCTGGCGAACTCGTACCTGGCGATCAATCATGGGCTGGAAATCATTCCCGTCATCAATAAGATCGACCTGCAGAGCGCCGACATTCCCCGCACAAAAGAAATGATCGAAAGCGCGGTGGGACTGGACGCGACCGACGCGGTCCTCATCAGCGCCAAGACCGGGCAAGGTGTTCCCGACGTGCTCGAAGCGATTGTGCGGCGCGTGCCGCCTCCCAAGGGCGATCCCGAAAACCGGCTGCAGGCGCTGGTTTTCGATTCCTGGTTCGACGCCTACCGGGGCGTG
>JAICJP010000153.1 GCA_025928375.1 Candidatus Sulfotelmatobacter sp. | reverse complement strand
GTCCAAGTCACGCGGGAACGATGTCGATCCGGTAGACATCTCCAGCCGCTTGGGTGGCGAAGTCGTACGTTTCTGGGTCGCGTCGGTCGACTTCCGCGAAGATGTCGTCGGCTCGGAAGCGCTGATGCAGCGCGCGGGAGAAAACTACAAGAAGATCCGCAACACGTTCCGCTACATTCTAGGAAATCTGCACGATTTCAACCCGGCCGAAGATGCCGTTCCTTTCGGCTCGATGCAGGCGCTTGACCAGTACATGCTGCGTCAGACCTGCGCCTTTGCGGAAGACGTGCGCAAATCCTACGATGAATTCGCCTTCCACAGGATCTATCACCGGGTGAATCATTTCTGCATCGTGGACTTGAGTGCGTTCTACTTCGATGTGTTAAAAGACCGGCTATACATTTCGGCTCCCAAATCGCAAGCACGGCGGAGCGCCCAGACGGTCATCTGGCGGATCGGCGAAGCTCTCGCACGATTGCTCGCTCCCATCATGAGCTTCACTTGCGAAGAGATCTGGCTATATTTGCCGAAGATGGAATCCCGTGCGGAGAGCGTGCACCTGGCGCACTTCCCCAAAGACGGTGACATTCTCGGCGACAATTCCGGCCCCTCCGATCCCAGGTCGGATGAGGACTGGGTTACACTGCGCGCCGTCCGCGATGATGTGTTAAAGGCCCTGGAAACTGCGCGCAATAACAAGTTGATTGGGACCAGTCTGGAAGCTCAGGTATCGATCACCGCCGCGGAACCTGTGCACTCTCTTCTGCAGCGGTATGAGGATCAGCTTCGATATCTCTTCATCGTCTCCGCGGTAACGCTGGCCCAGGGCTCGGGCAACGGAACCGGCGGCCTGCATGTCGAGGTCAAGAAAGCCGATGGACTCAAGTGCGAACGCTGCTGGAATTATTCGACGCACGTCGGCGAGGACAAGGAGTATCCCACGGTTTGCGAGCGCTGCAGCGCGGTATTGAAAGAACTGGAATCTCAGCCCACGGCATGACCACCAACACCGCCCGCACCATCCACTTCCTGATCGCGCTCTTGATTGTGCTGCTCGACCGCTGGACCAAGCGCCTGGTGGCCGCCCGCATCGCCATGTACGCGCACATCCAGGTCATTCCGGGCTTCTTCCGGATTACGCACACCGAAAACACCGGCGCAGCCTTCAGCCTGTTTGCCGATTCACCCTCGCACTGGAAAACGGCGCTGTTAATCACGTTCTCGGTGATCGCGATGATTGTCGTTCTCATCTTGCTGTGGAGGCACAAGCAGCCACCGAACCTCACCGGCGTCGCACTCTCCCTGATTCTGGGAGGAGCGGTCGGCAATTTATGGGATCGCGTCGCGAGCGGGCGCGTCGTGGACTTTATGCTCTTGTACGTGAAGCAGTATCAGTGGCCGGTATTCAACCTGGCCGACAGCGCGATTGTGGTAGGAGCATCGCTGCTGGTGCTGGAAATTGTTTTCGGTCATCACGCGCCGCAGAACAACTGAGACAGATATCGGCGTGACTGTAATGGTGGGCCGGGCATGTTGAAAGATTCCGGGCCACGCGGAAGAATTCTGCCCTCCAGGTCGTTTCAGGAGATGTGTCCTGCCGCGCGTACAAGGCTCACCCTGGGCCGTTCGTGCGGACGGCCGAAGGTGAGGAGGCAGACTCCGTACCCGGACTCCTGGGACCAGTTAAATCGGTTTAACTTATGTTTTTATATTGCTGATTCTAAAGTACTTAGACGTAATTATATGCACAGCCCCCTCATGCCTTAACTGAGCTGTGTTCAAGCTCTTACGGCACACCTGCAGCGCAACTGGTGCAACCAGTCGCCCAAAGTGGTCTTGACTTTTCGCTCCGCCGGGAACCAGCTTGTTTTTTCGCCCCACAATATGTTGCGTGGACCCTGTCTCCAGTTTCAAGGAGTTCCGTAAAGCTGGCGGTAGACGTTGGCATTCCGAATGATGGCCTGCACGTATTCGCGGGTCTCGGTGAACGGAATCGATTCCACGAACTCCGGCGAGTCCCGGTAAGGTCCCTGTCCCATCCAGTCCTCCACGCGATCCGAGCCGGCGTTGTAAGCGGCGAGTGCGTGCTCGAACGATCCGCCGAACTTGTCCACCATGCCGCGGAAGTAGCGCGTCCCGAGCTGCAGATTCATGGTGGGAGTGTAGAGCTCGCTGGCATTGTAGTGCTTCACGTGCTCTTCCCGCGCCACAACTTTTCCAGTCTTCGGCAGCAGCTGCATCAGTCCGACCGCGTTGGCCCGCGAGACGGCCACAGGATTGAATTCCGATTCCTGCCGGATCAGCGAAGCGACCAGATACGGATCCAAACCGTTTTTCTCGGAAAAGTTCTTCAAGTCCGGCCAATAGGGACGCGGAAACAATGCTTCCCAGTATTCCCGCGGCAGCATAGAGATGTCGACCGCGAAGTAACTAGGCACCGACCGCTTCATGGTTTCGATCGCCCGATCATAGTGACCGGTATCGGTGAACAGCTCCGCGGTTTCGGCGAGCGACCAGCTGCCGGGATCTTCTTTCGCGGCCGCCTGCATCTCGCTCACCGCGAAATCCACCAGCCCACCGTTGCCCAGCAGCTTCGCTTTCTGCAGGTGGAGATTGTCGCTGGGCGCCTCGGTCAATGCGATCTTCTCCGCGTGCTCGAGCGGAGGAATTCGATCCAGCAGCGAGAACTCTCCCGGAGGATCCTCCACCACCGGAAGTTTCTGCAAACGTTCACGGGCCAGTTCGGCGTAGTAGTAATTGCGATATCGCTGCGACAACTTCTCGTAGAATGCCCGGGCCATCGCCGGCTGGTTGTCTTCCTCCGCGAGCCGGGCACGCCAGTACAGCGCCGCATTCGCCTCGTTGCCGCCGGGATACAGCGAGATCTGCTCCTCCAAAAGTTTCTTGGCTTCTTCCTTGCGAGCCTGGCGCAGTGTCAGCCATGCCGTTTTCCAGTGGGCGTAAGAAGCCTTCGATCCATGGGGAAAGCGCTGCTGTAGTTCGCGGTAGCAGTCCAGTGCCTGGTCATACTCGTGATGCACGAGATGGAGATTCGCCGCGGATAATAGAGCCGCTTCCAGCCATGGGCTGGTGGATGCGGACTGTCGCAACTGGTCCACGGTGCTGTAGAACGTTGCATTGTCATCGGTGGCCCATGCGACCTCGCCGAGAATGTACAAGCGATGCGCGCTCTGTTCCGCAGTCGCCCCCGGCAGATTGGTGATTTCCGCCTTGGCTTCCCGATTACGTCCCGCCCGATGCAAAGCATCGGCATAGGCCAGTTCCGCTTCCGGCCGCGTTTCCGGGGACGCATTGGCGGCCAGCTGTCCGAATTCTGCCGCGGCATCGGCATAGCGTCGCGCTTTAATGAGCAACTCTGCCCGAGCCTTGCGCTGCGCCGCCGTGGTCGGGGGCGCGCCGTGCAGCTTGAGCAGTTCGGCATATGCATTATCCGCATCCGGCGACGAAGGCATGTTGAAGTACACGTTGCTGAAGGCTTCGGCTGCCTTGCCGGTCTGACCCAGAGCCGCGTATGCCTTGCCCACCGCAAACTCGATGTCCGATCGCGCCGGCAGCCGGTCTTTTTCCAGAATCTCAGCAGCTTCCGCCGCACGCCCTTCACTCAGCAGGCCATTGGCATAGGCAAGGTGAGCGTCGCGCGCGAGCAGCGAGTCAGGATAGGTACTGCTGAAGGTTGCCAGCGTCGCCATGCCTTCAGCCTGACGGCCCGTCTGCAGGTAGCAGAGCCCCAGGTAATAGGCGACGTAATCTCCTAAATCTCCGGCTAGCGGCTTGGCCCGGTTCAGCGGATCGATCGCCTTGGCGTATTCGTGATCGATGACGTGTGCGTATCCCACAGCCAGCCACGCTAGCGCGCCGGCGTCTTCCTTGGCGTGCGCACGAGCGTACGCTTCGATTCCCGCGTAGGCGGCCGGAGTGCGATCCTGAATCAATTGCTGCGCCATGGGACGCAAACTTGTGGAGGCAACAAATGCCTGCCGGATCCGGCGTACGCGCGGAGACATGGCCCGGCGACGCCGGCGCGCCGCAGCCTGCGCGCTGGCCTTCTTCGTCGCAGTCTTCGATTTCGTGCTGAAAGATTTTTTTGAGGATGACGGACGCTTGGGAGCCTGATCAGCCCCTTGCGCAGCTGATGCCGCTGACGTTTGAAACGACCACGCACCGGGGAACGCGCTCAACAACCCGCCGGCCAGCGCGAGCACTCGCGAATGCTTGAGACAGAAGTGAACCACTGATCTATTTGCCCGGAAACCCGAGTCCAGAACCTGTTTTGCAGCCGTTATGACAACGCCACTTTATTTTGATGCGTCCTGGGACAGGACTGGATCGCAAGAGCTCTCCCTCTAAGCTTGCCTTACTACACTACCTGCGGAAGTTCGCGCCCATGACCGACAGGTCGTCCTCGGCGAGGCTGCGAAGCACTTCCTTTTGGAAGTAGTCGCCGCTGGCCGCCGCAGTATTGCCATAACGTTTTTGGAACGTGACGCGACTCTTCTCAATATCTTCCTTCAAGCGATCATACAAATCTTTGTTCCGCCGGCCCTCGGACACCTTCGCCTGGTTGTACAGCTTGATCTCATCCACCAGCAGGCGCGCAAAGCGCTGCGCTTTTCGGTGAACATCGGCGTCCTCAGCAGAAAGGCCCGCAAAGGGATCGGTCGCCGGAGCCGCCGCCGCACTTGCAGATGCGGCAGAAGCCACCTCAACCACCTCCGCCACCGGCTCCGGTTCAGGAGATCGGGCCACGTGTTTCGGAGCGTGCCCGGCAAAAGGATCAGGAAAAGAAGTAACCGTCTGCACCGGCGCGCCAGGCCGCTCAACCGCGACCGTATCTCCGGCCTCGCGGTGGGCCTGCGCTTGCTTGCGCAGTGAAGCCACTTCCAGCCACGTACTGGCGCTCATGACCAGTACCTCTAAAGACGCAGCGTCCAGCAACGCGCTTGATCCGCCGTCGGCGTATAGAAGCGCGGCCACTTTCTCTTTCAAGACCAGCGGCAGCACCAGAATCTGCTCGTTGTCCGGCCCGCCGAATTGCTTTACGAATCGCCGGTCCATCTCGGCGATGTTCGCTGGAGCAGCCACCCGGTTCTGATAAGCGTGGGCAACTGGCCCGCTGCTGATATCCAAATGAAAATCCTTAACCGCATCATCATTGCCCAGGCCGCGGCTTTGCCATCCGGTTGCCGCCCCCGCTTTCACTACGAACAAAGCCACGCGCGCGGCGTACCCCGCGGACACATCAAGCAGCGAACGAAGAATTTCTTTTTGCGTGGTGCCCGCGTGAATACTGGCCATCGCGTGCACCAGGCCACTGGAAACAGCGACACCCGCGCCCGGCGCCACATTTGCAGGCTGTGCTGGCAAATCCGCGAGGACACGCTCAACGAGCTCGGCCTGCAGTTTGGGCAGTTGGCGGTCCAGAACCTGCGCCACCGCGCGTTCGACAATTTGCTGGATTTGCTTGCTATCCGCCATTGGTCAGAAAACCATTTGCTTACCCGGGGGGCTCCGCCGGTCGTAATCACACGACCTAACTGCTGATTATATTGCACTTGTCCGGCCGTAGAAGGTGACTTCGGTACCTGCTCATCTGCGACAAAACCGCCCACTTGAAACTCTAACCCAAACTCCTCCCCTGGACCACGACAAAGCCAATTCGCCATCCGGCTGGTTACCAAGTAAAATAACAGTTCCGATTTCGTCGTCTCGTCATTCGGCTGCCGCGAATTCTGCGTGACGCTGCTGCGAAGCGGGCAAAATTACTGCATCGTTGGAGCCATGGGAGCCATCCAAAACAAACTAGATGGGCCTGTTAGCGAGGAGATGGCGCTCGTACGGGCGGCCAAGGCGGGTGATGATTCCGCTTTCGAAGAACTGGTTCGCCGCTACGATCGCAACGTCTTTCGGATCGCTCAGCACATCACGCAGAACCGCGAAGACGCGGAAGACGTGGTGCAGGAGGCGTTCCTCAAGGCCTATGGGAACCTGGCCAAGTTTCAAGAGCAATCGAAGTTTTATACCTGGCTGGTTCGCATTGCGGTGAACGAAGCGCTGATGAAGCTGCGCCGGCGCAAGCCCGAGCGCACCGTTTCGCTGGATGAAGACATCAAAACGGAAGATGATTCCCTGCCGCGCGAAATCGCGGACTGGAGTCCGAATCCGGAACAGCAGTACACGCAAGCGGAATTAAGAGAGATTTTAAGCAAGACCATCCAGGGCCTGCCCCCGGGTTTCCGGACGGTGTTCGTGCTGAGGGACGTGGAAGGTTTGTCCACGGAAGAGACCGCCGCTGCGCTCGAGTTGAGTGTGCCTGCGGTGAAATCGCGGCTGTTGCGGGCGCGCCTGCAGCTTCGCGAGCGGCTTACGCGGTACTTTCAGCGCCGCGAGAATGGCGATGAAAAGAAGGCTAAGAATGGAGATGTTAAAAACGATGTGGCGAGCGGAGATGGCGACCTGTGAAATGCTCTGAGTTCCTTCACGAGCTGACCAGTTATCTGGACGGCGTTCTCGACGAAAAAACCAAAGTCGAGTTGGAAAATCATCTTTCCTGGTGCCACAACTGCTACGTCGTTTGCGACACTACCAAGAAGACCATCGAGATCTATCGCGACTCGCAACTCTACGAATTGCCCGACGACCTCCGCAGCCGATTGCGCTCGGCGATCATGACCAAGTGCCAGCAGCAAAAAAAGCGCGGCCCCCAAAGCGTATAAGCTTTCCCGATGTGTCTGGTTTTACGATTCTCAATCCATGTACGGACAGCCGCGATCGGCTGTCCAGGTGAGCGTAGCTCGACGGTTTTCTCGACGGGCTAAACACGCAAGCGCCCATTCATACCCATGCAGCTTTGCTATCCGGAGTGCAAAATAGTTCACTTCCAAGTCCCGGCAAACCTCTAAGCTGGGCAGTAACTTCCTTCCATCCAAGAACTTCCGTCGCGGCCCATAGCTTGCAACTAGCACCGGGGTGGGGAAACCTAAACCTTTTTGGAATTCCGTGAATCTAAGTAGATGAGTGCTCCTGTAATCGCTGTAGCTGTGGAGGGGCGGGCACTCTCAGGTAGAACCCAGGTTCGGACATACACCGCTCGGTATGGAAGGTGGGTTATGATTGCAAAACTGGTCGAAGCGCTTTTCGGCTGCAGACATTCTCGTTACAGCTTCCCCGTCACAGTTCGCCACGCCAAACGACGCCCCCAAGCTGCTGCCCTTACGGGTACCTACGTTGCCTGCCTCGATTGCGGAAAGGAATTCGCATACGACTGGCAGCAGATGAAGGTCATCACCTCGCCCGAACGCCACCGCGAGCGCCTGGCAGAATTGGCCAAGCACGCTGTCTGAAGTTCACCGCAACCTCGCTTGATGTCGGCGGAAAAGGTTGAGCCCTGGACCTCTTCGTCCAGGGCTCGGTTTTTTGCAGATTAGCTAGCGCGTTGGATAATCAGCCGGAATTGGTACCGGCACGCGCTTGTCGATGGGAACAAACTCGCGCTCTCCCGAGCCAGTGTAGACCTGACGCGGACGCGCAATTTTCTGCTCTGGGTCGTTCATCAGTTCTTCCCACTGCGCCAGCCATCCCGCCGTCCGCGGAATTGCAAATAACACCGTGAACATTTCCGGACGGAAGCCCATCGCCTGGTACATGATCCCCGAATAGAAATCAACATTGGGATAGAGCTTGCGCTTCACGAAGTACTCGTCTTCCAGCGCGATGCGCTCCAGTTCCAGCGCAATATCGAGCTTGGAATTACGCCCGGTGACTTCGAACACCTGCTCGGCGCTCCAGCGGATAATTTTTGCTCGCGGATCGTAGTTCTTGTAAATCCGGTGGCCGAAGCCCATCAGCTTGAGCTTGCCTTCCTTTACCCGCTTGATATATGCGGGCACGTGATCTTTGGTTCCAATCTCATCCAGCATCTTCAGAACTTCTTCATTGGCGCCGCCATGCAGCGTTCCCGCAAGGGCTGAGGCGGCCGAAGCGACGGCGAGATAAGGATCGGTTTCTGAACTGCCCACCGACCGCATGGCGCTGGTGCTGCAGTTCTGCTCGTGATCGGCATGCAGGATGAAGAGGATGTCCAGAGCACGCGCAATCGCTGGATGCGCCACGTACTTTGGCTCCACCATCTTCCACAACATGTTCATGAAATTCTCGGTGTAGCTCAGGTCGTTGTCGGGATAGACATACGGAAACCCGACATTATGCCGGTATGACATCGCCGCAATCGACGGTACTTTTCCGATCAGCCGGATAATCTGGTGCATGCGATGCTTGGGATCGCGTACCAGCTTGGCATCGGGATAAACGCTCGACAAGGCCGCAATCGTGCTCACGAACATCGACATGGGATGCGCCGAGTAACGAAATCCCTCCATGAATTTCTTTGTGGTCTCGTGCAGCATGGTGTGGTGCGTGATGTCATAAACCCACTGCTTGAGTTCCTTTTCGGTGGGCAACTCCCCAAACATCAACAGGTACGCGACTTCCAGAAATGTGCAACGCTCGGCCAGGACCTCGATGGGATACCCGCGATAGCGCAGGATTCCCTTCTCTCCATCGATGTAAGTGATGCTGCTCCTGCACGAGGCCGTATTCATGTACGCCGGGTCGTACGTCATCAACCCAAAATCGTCGGGTCCGCTCTTGATTTGGCGCAGATCCATCGCACGAATCGTGCCGTTCTCGACTGGAACGGTGTAGACCTTCCCGGTCCGGTTATCGGTAATACTCAGTGTATTTTCTGGCATGAACTTTTCCGCCTTTAAGCTCGCGTGCACACAAGCATAGCCGAGGGTAAGTTGTTCCCCAAGTGCAATCTGTGATCAGAATCACAACCGCTGGTGATGAGATGTATTTCCAGCAGAATAGGTGACCTGCTGAACACAGGGCAACAATGGCCTTAACCATGGTGCCCGGGTCTCGCCGCTTTGCGGGACCTGAGGCCACCTCACTCTCTTTAGCCGTCTCGCCAGGCAAAACAAAACCGGCGGCCGAGGCCGCCGGTGCATTCAAGAGCAGACTCATTAATTGGAATCGTCACGCCGCTTCAAGGTCGGACGATCGTCATCCTTCTTGCTGTCATCCGACTTGTCGCTGGTGTTGGAAGTTCGCCGTAAGCTGGGCTTGTTCGCATCTTTCTCGTCCAGCAGCTTGTGCTTGTTCTCGATCGCCGCCAACCGCGCTTTCACCTCGTCGAACTCTGAAGTGGTCACGACGTACTGCTGTTTCGCGGGCAGGATCTTGCGGATCTCGTCCTGCGATTTTTCGATCCGGTCCGGCGTCTGCGGATGCGTGTCAAAGGCCTTCGACAGCGTGCCAGGTTTCTTCTTCTCCATCGCCTGGATCTTTTCGAAGAACGATACGAATGCAGACGGATCGTATCCCGACCGGTACATGTACTCGATTCCTAGATAATCCGCCTCCGCTTCGAAGCCGCGAGAGAAGTGCAGAAAGGTCAGCGGAATCCCGAGACCCATGCCTTCGTAGATCCCGTATCCCAGCGCGCCGCCCATGAAGATCGCGGGCAGCGAGGCCAGCTGCAGCAGATTGGCCCGGGTCATTTCGCGGCCATAGTGGCATGCGGCCACGTGAGCAATCTCGTGAGCCATGACGCCGGCCATTTCGGCTTCTTCATCCGCGGCTAGAATCAACCCGGAGTTTACGTAGAAGAATCCGCCGGGCAAGGCCATCGCGTTTACCACGTCGGAATCAATAACCTTGATGGTGAACGGCACCTGGGCGTCCGAGTTGCGCACCAGATTCTGTCCGACGCGGTTCACGTACTCGGTAATGACGGGATCGTTGACCAACTTGATCTGGGACTCGATCTGCTGGGCATACTGACGCCCGCGCGC
>JAICJP010000326.1 GCA_025928375.1 Candidatus Sulfotelmatobacter sp. | reverse complement strand
CTGGCGGTCCACCCCCAACGAGTTATTCGACCAGCTGTTGGCATTGAGCAGTTGGTTTCGGAAGTATTCGAAAAGGCGGCCGTGGTACTGATTGGTGCCGCTCTTTGTATTCATCGTAATCACGCCGCCGGAGTAGCGCCCTCGGTCCGCAGTCAGAACTCCGCTGTCCACGCGAAATTCCCCGATGCTGTCGGGAGTCGGAATCGCGCGATTCACCGCGTTGAATTCGGAGTCCTGGACCTGGTTGCCATCCACCGAGATGCTCGTGCCATTGACCTGGCCACCGGAGATGGCATAGGAGTTGCCGTTATTCGCCATCAGATAAGCCGCATTCCCCAGAGAGGCAATATTGTCACTGAGCGGCCCCTTGCCTTGCACCTGCGGGATCACTCCTGTGAGATCGAGAGAATTACGGTTCAACTGCGGCAACTCCGTGATCATTTTGTTGTCAAGGACGGTGGACTGGCTGGACTGATCCGACTGCAGCAACGGAGCCGATTCCGTTACAGTAACGGTCTCCTTGGTGGTGGCCAGCTTGAGGCTGAGGTCCAAAGATAAACGATCCCCGGTTCGCACCGTCACTTCGGTGCGTTCAATGGTGGCGAATCCCTCTTTGCTCAGTGACACTTTGTAAGGCCCGGGGATGAGTTGTGGCAGCACGTACACACCGGCGCTGTTTGTCTTGCCGGTATAAGTCACCCCGGTGGCGGTATTCATAGCGCTGACAGCGGCGCCTTCAATGGCCGCTCCCGTGGAATCGGTGATCAAGCCTGTAATCTGGCCATTGGATGACTGGGCGAATCCACTTTGACTCGCCACGATAAAACCCACGAGAGCTAGCACAAACGCCAGTACTCTCAACGTTGAGGTACGCCCGCCCTGGTTTGATTGATACATCGTCCCATCCTCCCGATGCCGAGTTCCCCTTGAAGCCCCGTCCCACAGAGATCAGGCACACAGATTGCGCGGTGGAGCAAGTGTGGGGTACGTCTTCGCTCACATCTATGCGGACCGGTGTTTTTTCTATCGTTTAAGCAACAGAGGAAGAACGGAAACGTTCACG
Organism: Candidatus Sulfotelmatobacter sp.; assembly: GCA_025928375.1. Taxonomy (GTDB): domain Bacteria; phylum Acidobacteriota; class Terriglobia; order Terriglobales; family Acidobacteriaceae; genus Sulfotelmatobacter. Next base: position 4,218 of record JAICJP010000326.1, on the reverse strand, counting down.
ACTTGGGCGAGGGTTCCTGAATGGAAAGCCGCTGATCGCACTTCACATCTCTCATTTGCTGCACGGTACCGGAAGGCCAGTGAATATCCAAAGAGACCGTGCGCTCCTCTCCCAGACCGAAGTGCACGCGCGAATCACTGCTGCATCCGTAACCTACGCTGTTCGAGACCAGGCAGGTTTGCGTGCGCTGGGACCCGCGGCACACGATCTTCGCGCCCAGTCCGGATGCATTGCTGCGCGTTCCTTGAAGCTTCAATTGCAGCCAATGCTGCATCGGACTGCGGTTCATCCACAATTCCACCGGGCCATTGATCGAGTTCACGGCTATGTCGATTCGACCGTCATTATCAAAATCTGCAAAAGCTGCGCCACGGTGCACCCGCGCGACCTGAAAGTCATTCCCCGCCCCGGAAGAAACGTCGACAAATTTCGCTCCGGCGTTTTGCAGGACACGGTTGGCTTGGGGCTCGTTCATTTCCAATCCCCCGCAAGCGACGAAGATATCTAGGCGCCCGTCGTTATCAAAATCGGCGAAGCCGCAACTCCATCCGCTCCAAGACCTGCTTAGCGCGAGCAATCCGCTGCCGGCGCTGGCGTCGTCGAAGCCGCCCTTTCCGTTGTTGCGAAATAATTCGAAAGTTTCGTTTCGCAGGCCCGTCATCACGATGTCGGGCAAGCCGTCGCCATCGAAATCGCGGAAATCCGCTCCCATCCCGGAAATCTGCCGTCCATCCCCGTTATAGGCAATTCCGGCCTGCATGCCCACTTCCTTGAGTTTTCCTCCTCCCAGGTTGTGGATGAGCAGATTCCGGTCGTTGTCGTTGGCGATGAAAATGTCTGGCCGTCCGTCCCCGTCGTAATCGGCAATCGCGATCCCCATTCCCTTCCCCAACAAGTTCCCGATGCCCGCCTTCTCTGACATCTCGGTGAACGTTCCGTCGCCGTTGTTGTGATAGAGCAGCACCGGTTCAGCTCGGTACTTATCCGGATGGCAGTAGGCACGATCTGCTGGATTCAGCCCACCGCAAACCGGATCTTCCCCCGGCGACCAATCGCAGTAATTGGAGACGACCAAGTCGAGACGGCCATCATTGTCATAGTCCACCCAGGCTGCGGCCACGGACCACAGCTTGTGTCCCTTGGCCGTCGCCCCGTTCACGCCCGCTGCCTGCGTGACGTCGGTAAAGGTCCCGTCTCCGTTGTTGCGATACAGAATGTTCCCGTGCACTCCCAGAACATAGAGATCCTCGAAGCCGTCATTGTTGTAGTCCCCAACGGCCACTCCCATTTCATAGCCATGGCCCTGTACTCCGGCTTTCCGCGTGACATCCGTGAATGTGCCGTCGCGGTTGTTGCGGTACAGGCGGTTGAAAAACTTGGGATCCGTTTTCTGCAGCGAGGGCAGCGCGCAGCCATTGACGCAATAGAGGTCGGGCCAGCCGTCGCGATCGAAGTCGATCACCCCTAGGCCACCCAGGACAGTTTCCACCTGGTACTTGCGCCCGCTGGCATCGTTGCGCAATACGAAATCGAGTCCGTTCGCTGGCGCCGTGTTTTCAAACCGGATGGGACCGCTGGTCGGTGCGGCAAAGGCGCGAGGCATAGTGCACGCAATGCCGGCCGCACCCAGTGCGCGGGCGAACTCGCGTCGTGTTATTCGAGTTTTACCGCTGGTCATCCTGGTCCCGATAAGATTTGTGCTGAAAGTCATCCGAAAGCTGGGTCGCTTCCGCAAAGGCTCGCTCCGCCTCGGTTGTCCGCCCCATTTTCTTCAAAACCGTTCCGAGAAGATAATGCAGAGTGCCCTTCTCGTCGGGATACCCGTGCTGAAGGGCAGGTGACAGATTCTGCCATGCCTCGTCCAGGGCTCCGGTTTGGGCGCACGCCTTCGCCAGTTCCACTTGTCCAGTGACGTCGCCGGGATTGCGGGCCGCGAGTTCCCTCAGATAAGGCAGCGCGCGGGAATAATCGCGATCCTGCATCGCAATCCGCGCCAAAGTGCGCTTCGCTCCCATCTGGCGCGGATCGATTTTCAGGGCAGACTCTGCGCTTGCCCGGGCGGCATCGGCTTTACCCGCGCTGAACTGCGCCTCCGCGAGCCTTTCGATCACTGAAGGATCGTTGCCGTTCTCGCGAAGTGCCTGCTCGTATTCGCTGATGGCCGCCTCTGGCTTAGCCTGCAAGCGCAAAAAGATGTCGCCCCGCATGACGTGCAGCGCTGTCTGGTTCTCAGCCGACTGCTGCACCTGCTGCGCCGCCCGGCCAGCCTGCTGAGAGTAGCACCGCGAAAGCTGAAAGAGCCCGTAGGAATCAGGAGACGAGCCCGCGACGCCGCGTTCCAGAGCAGGAATCCCGCGTCCGCAATCGCCCAGCTTCGCGAACGCGATACCTCGCCGCAACCACGCCTGCTTTTTCAGAAGATTTGGAGGGGGCAGTTTCGTTATTTGTTCCCATCTTTGCTCCACAAAAAGCGTATCGAGCCGGGTGCCTGCGACGGGTCCAATCGCAAATTGGCATTGACTACTACCAGCTCGTACGCAAGCGAAGAACTTCGCGGCCGCTCCTGAAACCACATTGTCGGGCGGCTGCAATTGCCTGGGCCAGGTCTCCGCCTCCCGCGACAACGTCAGCGGCGAGCGCTGCGCAACCGCATTAAGTCGCTGATTGACTCGCTTCCAGTCTGCCGTTTGTGCAGCTAATTGTGCATCCACGATCCAGGCGGCGAGATCGTTTGGATTCAGCTCCAAGGCATGCCGGCAGTCTTCGGCAGCAGCACGCGTATCGCCTGCCTCGAGTGCTGCGCTGGCCAAGTCGGACCAGATACCGGGAGCGCTTGGATCGAGATCCGCCGCTCGTTGCAGAACCGACATGCGGCTGCCTTCGCCCGGCGCCAGAGCCAGCGCTCGCAACCGGTATTCCGCAGCCAGGCCCTGGTTCGAACTTCTCAGCAAAGCGGAGATCTCGCCAAAGCGCGCCAGCGCAAAATCTACAAAGGCCACCGATGACTCTGACGAGCCCGGGGCAACCTCAACTGCTTTCAGGTAAGCAAACGCCGCCTCGGCAAAGAGCGTCTGGCGGGCATAGGCTTCGCCCAAATACGCCTGCGGGTATTCCTCTTTGGGTCGCAATCGCGATGCTTTTCTTAGAAAAGAAACCGAACCCTTAGCATCTCCCGTCCTGAGCGAATCTATACCCAGGAGCAGATTGACAAAATAATCCTCCGGTTGCAGGCCGTAGGCGCGATGCAGCAAGGGAAGTGCGGCTGCAAATTGCCCCTGTTGATGCAGTTCAAAGGCTTTCTGAACTAAGGTTTTGAATTGGTTTTGAGCGAACGCATTACATCCCGCAGCGAGGACAGCGATCCAGACGATCACCCGGAGCGACGCTCCAGATCTCGCTCTGAGAACCTTGACCAGACTGCCCGGTGCCCTTGCCATGCGGATATCCTCAGGATACCCGGAAAATCCGCGGCGAGTGCCGGACTAAGCCAAATCTGGCAAGGAATATTCGAAAAACATTCGGCTTCGAGACCACGGATCGATTACTCTTGCGCGCAAATGGTGGCCGGTTCTTGTGTCCAATTCGCTCCTTTGGTTCTCCTGCTCTCCGTGCCAATCCTGGCGCAGAACCCGCTTCCCACGCTGAAGGACGGCACCGTCATAACCGACAAAGGCTCGTACCGGCACGATGGAGCACTCCATATCGATGGGCACGTAAAACTGCAAAACATCGATCTCGACCTCCGAGGACCCATCACGGTAGCCGCCGGCGCCAATCTCGAATTCGAGAATGTCCGAATCAACGTCTCCGATCCTCCGCACTCCGCAAACGGCACTAGCGGGTTGCGCTGTGAAGGTCCAGCGACCATCACGATTCGCCATTCGAAGATGGCCGCAATCGACAGCGCTCACCCGATCTGGTCTCTAAAAGGAACAGTGATCGTCGACGATTTCCAGACCGCAAACTCGGAGTTTCATCTCGACCATGTACAGGCGCGCCTGACTGACTTCTCCATTTTCGAGCTTGAAATCTCGCATGCGAGCGCTGTGGTGGGAAAACACCTCCGGCTGGTTTTCCTTTCCACTCATACGGGCGACGACGAGCGCCTCGAGTTCTCAGACATCCCGGCCGAACAGCCGTTTTCGCGAAAATTGCGCATGGGATCGCTGGCGCAGGCTGACCTGACCGACACGTCGGCTCAACAGTTCCTGCTGTATG
>JAICJP010000406.1 GCA_025928375.1 Candidatus Sulfotelmatobacter sp. | reverse complement strand
TTGGCAAGGTCGCACTCTACCACTGAGTTACTCCCGCTCGACTTTTTGATTTTACCGCACCCACGCGTGCCTGCCAATCTTAACCGCCGGCATGGCATCTGGAGGTGTGCCCCGGCAACCGGCACCTTCGTGCCGAATGCTCTCCACTGACTGGCACCCCTCGTTGGCCTTGACTCTATTCCTGCCGCAGGGCGTTCATGGGGTTGACGCGAGTTGCACGGCGTGCAGGAATATAGGTCGCGAAAGCCGTCACCAGCAGTATCACCGCTGGCACAATGAAATAGAGTCGCAGCTCGTTCACGTGAAGGTCGAAGAAAAGAGCGCTGAACAGTCGGGGTAGCGGGATGGCTAGCGCCAGCCCAATCGCGCCGCCAATGGCCGACATTTTCAATCCTTGCCGCATGATCATCCGCAAGATGTCCTGGTTCTTAGCTCCCACGGCCATGCGGATCCCAATCTCATGCGAGCGCTGGGCAACCGTAAATGCCATCAGCCCATAAATGCCGATGGCTGCCAGTAACAGCGCCATGATCGCGAAAGAAGCCAACATCCTGGAAAAGAATGTATCCCCGCCATTCTGGCGATCCAGGACAGCTGACATGCTCATCGCATTCGAGAGCGGCAATTCGTTATCGATCTGTGCCACTGCGCCGCGTAAGGCGGACGCCAAACCGCCGGGTTCGATGGTGGTCCGCACCAATACCGAGAAACCAGCGACCGGTCTTTGCAGAAAAGGCTCGTACATCTGAGGGGAATCCTGTGTAACCTGGGAAAAAGGTTTCACATTGTCAACCACCCCAACGATCTGCCTCCAATCAGTCGCCCCTCCGTTCACTTCCAGTCGAACCCGCCTGCCCAAAGCTTCCCCGCCGTTGAGAAAACGTTCCACAAATTTTTGATTTACCACAATCACGGCCGGAGCGCTGGCAGTGTCACTGTCTGTAAAAGTTCGTCCGCGCAGCAACTCGATTCGCGCCGCGTGGAAGTATTCCGAACTCACGACAAAGTCAAAAGCAGAGAGATTCTCGTTGGGCGCGGCCTCGGGCTGGCCGTCAATATGAAGCGTCACTCTGCCTGCACCCGAGGCCGGCAAGTCAGAGGTCACAGCGGCAGCTTCACTTCCTGGAATCTGACCCACCTTCGAAACCAGATCACGAACGAATACGATACGGTGCGCGGCCTCTTTGTAGCGCGCGTCGTCCAGGGTGATTCCGGCGGTGAGGAGATGGTCGGACTGGAAGCCCAGATTCTGATGTTCGATGCGGAATATTCCGACGAAGAGCAGACCCGTCCCGATGAGAAGACTCAGCGCCGCGGCAATCTCTCCCGTGACCATCACCGTGCGCAGTCGAGCCTGCGATCTACCGGAAGAGACTGTACGGCCTTCACCCTTCAGACTCGTTGTTACATCAGCGCGCGAAGCCCGGAGCGCCGGCGCCAGGCTGCAAAGCACCGCGCACAGCATCGACACTCCCGTGGAAAAGAGCAGAACGTTTGTATCTAAGTGCAACTCGAGATCAGCCATGGCTTCGTTGCTACTCAGGTTTGCGCGGAGGAAGTGGATGCCCCAGTACGAAATAGCTACCCCTGCGCCTCCTCCGAGGAGCGCGATGACCAGACCCTCGGTCAGCAATTGCCGGATGATTCGCAGCCGGCCTGCGCCCATCGAGGCGCGAATCGCCAGCTCTTTCCGTCGGGCACACGCGCGTGAAAGCAGCAAACCGGAAACATTGGCGCAGGCGATCAGCAGCACAAAACCAACCGTGGTCATGATGACGGCCAAACCACTGCGAATGCCGAACGTGTAAATCAGGAAATCGGGCAGGGTTCGTGCCGTTGCTCCCCAGCCTTTTTCTGCATCGGGAAACCCCTGTTGTGCTCGTTGCGCCAGCGTGGCGAACTCGGCTTTAGCCTGTTTCACTGTCGCCTCCGGCTTCATGCGCCCGAACAAGTACAACGATCGATCGCGGTGAGCGGCAGCACCCTGATCCGCCGGACCAAAGACCAGCGGCAACCAGAGTTTTGAGCCGTATCCCAGAAGGCGAAAGCTGCTAGGCATAATGCCTATGACCGTATAGTTTTCGCGATTGATCCGAATCGTGCGCCCCACAATCGAATCGTCGGAAGCAAAACTGTTCTGCCAGAGCTGGTGGCTCAGAAGCACCACATGGTCTTTACCGGGCTGATCCTCCCCGGCGCTGAACGTGCGTCCCCGTTCCGCGGTCACGCCTAGCACACGAAAGAAGTTCGCCGACACCGCCGCAGCCCGGACTGCCTGTGACTCCCGCTGCGAGGTCAAACTAGCCGTGCGGTACACATCGATTGCGGCCATCTCTGAAAAGACGTGATTCGACTCGCGCCAAGCCAGAAAGTTCGGCGCTGAGACCTGGCTTGCATCGGCCTGGAATGCCGGGGCCGGATCGACCGAAGTGACCACCGCAATGCGATCAGGTTCAAATCCTGGCGGACGCCGCAACAGAATGCCGCTGACCAGACTAAACATCGTCGCGTTAATGCCAATGCCCAGAGACAACGTGACGATGGCGATGGTGGTAAAACCTGGGCTCTTCAGTAGCTGCCGCAGCCCGTATCGCAGGTCTTGAACGATGGTTCCCATCCGTCATCCTCCGATGTTTCGAAGCTTTTACAGCATCCTGGAGAGAGTCTAAGCCATGCTGGCACTCGCAACTGTCGGGCCAAACTGGGATGGCGTGTCGATTGAGAATGAAGCCGTAGCGGGGACGCCGCGGCATTCCTGCGAGGGTCTGCGTCCGATGATGGACTGGCGTGCCCGTGAATGGACAGGCGTGTTTGTTATGTCAGTTCCACCACGATCTTCTTTGCGGTTTGATCGAGGTGTGTGATACGGAAACTGCGAACCTGCCCGGCGCGGGGTGGCTCGGTTTTCGCGGTCGCAGATCCTGTTTTCCAGCGCGTCTGCAGCATGGCGCTGAGTGATGAAAGATCGCCTTTCGTCGGCTTGGCTGCTTCCGGGGCGGCGGCAGCCGCGGCTTTCATGTTGCACGCCGCGTAGATCCCCTGACCCAGTTCCACTCGCCCCTGTCCTCCGGACTCATCCATCAGGCGTCCCGTAACCAGATCACCTTCCTTGTGCTCCGCCATGTATTCGTCCAAACCCGTGGGCACAAGCTGTTTGAGGCTCAGTTTCATCTGCCGCTTTTCCGGCTCCAGTCCGATCACTAGAGCGTTGACCACTTGCCCGACGCGCAGGACATCCGCCGGATGTTGGATGCGCTTCTCGGGACTGATCTCGCTCACATGGATCATTCCCTCAACTCCCTCGGACAACTGCACGAAGGCGCCAAATTTTGTGAGGCTCGTGACCGGTCCTTCTACCGTCGATCCAATGGGGAAGCGCTGCGGCACCTCGACCCACGGGTCTCCCAATGCCTGTTTCAATCCCAAGGAGAGCCGCCGCTGCGCCGCATCGACTCCGAGTATGACAACTTCGACTGTCTCTCCTTCTTTCACCACATCGCCGGCCTTGCGGATTTTGCCCTTCGACCACGACATCTCGGAAATGTGAATCAGACCTTCAATCCCTGGCTCCAGTTCCACAAAGGCTCCGAAGTCGGCGAGTCGCGTGACCGTTCCGCGGACGCGCTCTCCAGCTTTATATTTCTCCGCGATCGAATCCCACGGGTGCGCCTGCAGCTGCTTCATGCCTACGGAAATTCTTTTCTTCTCACCCTCATTCGCCAGCTTCAGTACTTTCACTTCCACCTGCTGTCCCACCGAGAGCACGTCTGCCGGTTTGTTGATTCGTCCCCACGCGATGTCGCCCACATGCAGTAGGGCATCCACGCCTCCCACGTCCACGAACGCGCCGTAATCCGTGAGGCTGCGGACCGTTCCGCTGATCGTGTCGCCCTCTTTGATCTGTCCGTAAAGGCGATCCTTGGCCGCTCGCTCTTCGTCCTCGGCTACCGCGCGG
>JAICJP010000336.1 GCA_025928375.1 Candidatus Sulfotelmatobacter sp. | reverse complement strand
TGCGCATCGCCGAATGCGCCGTCGAAATGGTCAAAGAGGGCCAAGTCCTGATTCTCGATTCCGGAACCACTACCACGGCCATCGCCCGCGCCCTTAGGAAATTTCAAACTCTCACCATCATCACCAATGCCGTAAATATCGCGGCTGAACTGACCGGAACCGCCGTGGAAGTGATTCTCACCGGCGGCACCCTGCGCAAGAATTCTTTCTCTCTCGTAGGTCCCATTGCCGAAGAAACTCTGCGCCGCTTGAGCGCAGATATCCTGTTTCTCGGCGTGGATGGATTCGATGTTCACTTCGGCCTGAGCACTCCGAATCTTCTGGAAGCGAAAGTGAATCGCGTGATGGTGGAAATCGCGCGCCAGACCGTAGCCGTCTGCGACGCCAGCAAATTCGGCCGCCGCAGCCTGTCCCTGATCGCTCCCACCTCGTCCCTTCACGAAGTGATCACCGACCGCGGTGCACCTAAGTCCGATGTGCGCGCCTTGAAACAGGCGGGCATAGAAGTAACGCTGGTCTGAATATCTCGATACCGCCGAAGACCGTTCGGTGAGGACGCGTCTCCGCAAGCATTTGAATGCGCGCTTTAGCCCTGGAGGATCATGCCCCGTTTCGACGTCACCATCGCCGGCGAACTGAATCTCGACCTCATCCTCTACGGACTGCCCGAGCAACTCCAGCCCGAACGCGAACTCCTCGCCGACCGCATGATGCTCACGCTAGGCGCGTCGTCCGCCATTGTCGCCCATAATCTCTCCGCGCTCGGGAGCCGCGTAGGATTTCAATCCCGCATCGGCGATGATCCCCTTGGCGCCCTCGCGCTCGAGCGCCTGCAACAAGGCGGAGTTGACACCTCGCGCGTACGCCACGCTCCCGGAGCCATTACCACAGGTCTGACGGTAATCCTGCATCACCAGTCGTGGCGCAACATTCTCACCTATGCCGGAACCATCGCCGAACTCAACTTCGAAGATCTGGATCTCGATTACCTGTCCAACTCCCGCCACTTCCATCTCTCCTCGTATTACCTCCAGCGGGCGCTGCGACCCAAAGTCGGCGAATTGTTCCAGTTTTTGAAGTCCAAAGGTCTCACCATCTCTCTGGACACGAATGATGATCCCGAGGACCTCTGGGAAGGTAATCTGAAAGACGTTCTGCAGTATGTGGACGTATTCCTGCCCAACGAGCGCGAAGCCTGCAAAGCCGCCGGGACAGAGGATCTGCAGACCGCAATTCGCAAGCTCTCTGAGCTGGTCCCGTTACTGGTGGTGAAAATGGGCCGCCAGGGAGCCATCGCCCAGCGGGGCAGCGAAAGGTTTACCAGTCCCGCCAAGCTGGTGGACGCCGTCGATCCCGTAGGCGCGGGCGACAGCTTCGACGCGGGCTTCCTACATGAGTACGTGCGAGGAGCCGATGTTCCCACCTGCTTAGCTAGCGGCAACCTGGGAGGAGCCCTATCGACCACCCGCCCCGGAGGAACGGAAGCATTTCGAGACGCTCAGCACCGGGCCGACTTTCTCGCGAATCACACGGAGCGGACCCAAGCGCGCTGAACAACAACATCTACTTCCCGCTCACCTCCAGCAGCAGATGGTCCTTAATCTCCGACTTCAGCCGCGGAGCTTTTCCCTGCTCCGCCTGCACCGTCCCGTACGATTTCCCGTCGGCATAATCGACCACGTCATACGACCCAGGTTTCAAGCCGCGCAGCTCGACCTCTCCTGAGAACGGCTTCCCCGTCTCGGCAAAGAACGCGTAATACATCTTGCCGTCCTTGGCGATTGCGTATCCCTCTGGCACATCGTAGCCGTACGTGTAGAGATCAAGGAACTCGCCCTTCGAAAGCATCTTCTGGTTGTACAGTCCGATCCACTTTTTCCAGTGCTCTTCTTTCTGCGGAGTCAGCGCAACCGGCTTGTACTTCGGCCCCGGATCCGGCCACACAAATTTTGTTCCGACCACGCCGCCGGGTCCGATCGTCGAAGCGAAGTCCCAGCCATGCTCGCTCCAGCCATCCGCGCCTGTGCGCGTCATCTCCGATAACTCCACGTGATCGCCATAGACCGCGGCCTCGGGCCCAAGCAGCGCTTTGTACATCTTGATCCGCCGCCGCACCTGCACCCCGCCCACCGGATCGGCCGTCACCGCCTGATCCATAAACGGCAGCCACGCCAGCGATGGCGGAGTCCCGCACGGACACGCCTGGGTCACGCTCTCCGGCTTGATGGCCCGCGTAGTTTCAAAAATAACTTTGTAGACGTCGCCCATGGCCTTGACCGAATCCTGCGGCGACTTATGATGATGCGCCGGGTTATAGCACGCCGGAACCGTATAAATGTTGTCCAGCTTCGAGCCGTCAAAGCCCCAATCCCGGATGAACTTCTCGGTCAACTGCTTGAAGTAACTCTGCACCTCCGGCACCGCCGGACACAGCGCGCCCAGATCGCGAACCATCCGGGCGTGCTTGCCATTCTTATCAAGAATCAGCCAATCCGGATGTTGCTTCACAACGTCAGAGACCTTGTACTTATGTGACTCATACTTCCCCTGCCCGTCCTCGACACCAAGCGGCAGCCACCAAAGCTGGGCGTAAATTCCCTGCTTATGGAAATCGTCCACCATCTGCTTAATCGAGTCCCCGGGAAAGGTGTCCGTCCGCGGATTCCAATCTCCGTACGTATCGAACCAGCGATCGTCCAGCGTCGCCCACTTGATCCCCATCTCCTTCAGCTTCGGGACGGTTCCCAACATCTCTTTCGGTGTGACGTTGAATTCATATCCCCACCCGCACCAGGCGACGTTGTAGGCCTCGCTCGACGGCTTGGGGACATTCCATCCTTCCTTTTGCAGCACGCTCGACCACATGCGCAGCGGTTCGTAAAAATCTCCGCTGTACACCGCGACAAAGCTCCGCGGCGTGGAGTAGGTCTCATTCGGCTTCAGGCTGGAATTCACCGGAATCTCCAATTGTGTTTCGACCCGGCCCTCCCGGCCCACCTTCACCGGAATCGAGAGCGTCCAGGGCAGCGTCTCCACGTGCCCAATCGCCTCTCCCACCGATGCGGTCCAGAACGCCACCACCGGAATGCCGCCCCCGTAGCCGCCTTTCACCTGTTCGCCCATGACGTTCGGCTGCGATGAAGTCCGGGTCAGCTTCTGCACGTCATTCTCGCCCCAGTTATAACTGGATCCCTGGAACGACCACATGTCATACGGCTGCGCGCTCGGGTCCGCCTGTTTCGCGTTCAGCTGATGCTCCTGCATCAACACTTTTTCGATCTGCACGTCGGAAGTTCCCACGTTCTTATAAGAAGTGCTGATCAAGACGATGCCGGGGAAATCGTCGTACGCCTCCAACACCAGCGTGCGCTCGATCGGGACGCCCGCCGGCGCCAACGGACGCGCCGTAATCTCCACCCGCTTCCCGCGACCCAGCTTTCCGCTCGCCTCTTGCACTTTGGCCTGATTGAACTCTGGAATGAAGTCGTACTCCTTCCCCGCAATCACGATGGAATCGCTCCCGCCCGTCGATCCCACCGGCGGCTCGTCCAACGTCAGGTGTTTCCCGTCCTTCAACAGAGTCGCCTGAAGAAACCCCGAGGGAAGAATCTGGAATTCCGCCATCTTGGTGGTGACCACGATGGGCCCACCGTCGCGTACCTCCACATTGATTTCCGAGGGATGCGAAGGCGCGGGCTTCGCCTGTTGCGCCGGCTTGGAACAAGTCACCACGCTTCCAGCAAACAAAATGGCAAGCACCAAAAAGACCATCGAAACAGGACTAGCACTCCAACTAACGCGCTTCATACCGCCTCCCTCTTTAGTATCCCAGATCGAAGATATCCAAATCGAAAGAAAACATAACCGTTCGTAACTATACAAACTACGCCCCCAGGGAGCAAGTCAATGGATTGTGTAAGGGCGGACGCCTCGTCCGCCCCGCCTGCGTAGCGAGCGTGTGATGGAATTGGAAATGTGATGATTAGGGGTAAACCGAAGCTGAAGCTGAAGAGTGACTCAGTGATTCGCTATCCGCCCTACCGTATCTCCGCCAGCGAATGCTCCAGAGCCCCGCGCTTAGGAGTAGGCATTGCCCCCACTTCGCTGGCCACCCACGCCCCCACTAGATTAGCGACTTCATTCATAAGGCTGAGCGACGCGCCTTGGAGGTACTCATGTACCATGCCCGCGGTGAATGCATCGCCGGACCCAACCGTATCGGCCACCGGCACGCGGAACCCGGGATGCTCGCTGACCTCTTCTCCCTGCACCAGCAAGCTGCCCCTGCTCCCCCGCGTGATGCAGACCACCTTCAGTCCATATTCCCGCAGCAGCTTCCGGGCCGACGCCGTCTCATCTTTATGAACAACTTTCATCAACTCCATGAGCGTGGGCAGTTCATCGTCGTTGAGCTTGACGATATCGGCGAGCCGCATCGATTCCCCAAGAATTTCCGCCGAGTAATAAGCCTGCCGCAAGTTCACGTCGAACACCTTCACCGTATGCTCCGGAACGGCTGCCAGGAACTGGCGAATGGTCGCACAGCTGTTCTGCGAACGCTGGGCCAGCGATCCAAAGCAAACCGCATCCACATCCAGCGCTAATTGCTGCCAGTCCGAACTCCACTCCAGGAAATCCCACGCCACCGCGTGCGCGAACTCGTATTGCGCCACCCCGTCCGCATCCAGTTTCACGTTCACCACCCCGGTGGGATGCTGCCGGTCCGTCTGCACATGATCAATGTCGAGCCCCAACTCCTCCATCCGCCGCAGTGCCTCGACCCCGCGCGAATCTTCACCCACCCGGCTCGCCACAATCCCTTGATCCCCCATCAAAGTCGTAATGTAAGCAAAATTTGCCGGAGCCCCGCCCAGGCACGCTCCCCCAGGCAGCACATCCCACAACACCTCCCCGAGCCCCACGACCCTCTTCTTCATCGCTGCTCACCGGCAAGATCGTAAACGTTTACGCACTCTCCATAAAAAGAGGGACTCCCGAAGGAATCCCTCTTCTGCATCACCCCAGACATTTAGAACATCAGCCGCAAAGCGAACTCGAGTTGACGCATACCGGTAGTGGAACCCGGGGAGGCATCC
>JAICJP010000344.1 GCA_025928375.1 Candidatus Sulfotelmatobacter sp. | reverse complement strand
CCCAGGAGATCCAAAGTAAGTGCCGCGCTACAGAAGACGCTCCTTGCGGCGACCGATCGCGTAGCATCCTCGAACTTAGGCTTTATCACCGGACCGGTTGGTAAAAAACACGGAATCGCAGGGGTTTGCTTCCGAATGACGGGCAATTCGGAAGTTACCGCTTAGGCGGTCCTTCTTTCCCTTCTTTCACACGCGCCCAATCGCGCCTTCTGCGCCGTTGCGATTTTCCTACGCTACCTATTCCCGGCGTGAAATTAGCACGGAGTGCGGCGACGGCGGCATCGGATAGAATTCGTATGCGGTGAAGCCCGCATTGCGCATCATGCTTTCAAGTTCCGCGCGAGTATACGCGTCTCCTGCTGGCGTATCGGCCAACATGATCAGCGCGAAGGTCGCAGGCATTGGCGGGCTCACTCGGTCGTCGTTCGGTACAAATTCTAGCGTAGCGAGGCGACCTCCTGGCACCAGTGCGGCGTACAGTTTGCGTAGCAGCTTTTCATTGGTCTCCACGTCGAAGTGGTGCAAGAAATTCGGAACCAGCACCAAATCGTATCCAGAGCCTATTTCGACATCGAAGATGCTGCCCCCTAGCGTTCTGTAACGCGCCGCCACGCCAAACTTCTCAGCATTTTCGCGGGCCACTTCGAGCACGTTCTTCCAATCCACCGCCGTTACTATTGCCTGCGGGTTAGCGCGCAGTACAGCAATCCCGAACAGTCCATGTCCGGCCGCAATGTCCAGCACTTTCACCGAACGAGTCGAGTCTGCGAGTACGAGCTTTGCCAATTCCTGCGATGCCATCATCATCATGGGAGCCATGGAACGCGCGAAATCAACCCAGATGGATGATTCTGGCTCAAGAGCCATAGGGTCACTGGCACCGCCATAACGGACGGCGTCAGAAAGAGCGAGAAACCGCTTACGGAGTGAGTCGTTGAGGAGAAAGCGCGTGCAGCTTCCCATGTAAGCCGGTGACTTGCGGTCGAGAAACATCGCACTATCATCCGCCAGCGAATATTCCTGACCAGACTTCGTGAGAAAGCCATGGACAACCAGGAAATCGCAAAGCATCCGCGCGCCACGTTCTGCTATCCCACACTGCCTCGCAACAGAAACCGGCTTGCGGTGACCGGCGCCAATTGCCGTAAAGATGTCGAATTCTATTGCACTCCGAATGGCATCAGTGAGCTGATAAGCATTAATCGCTTGGAAAAGGCGGAACGGAGACACGGGGTGCTGCTGCTCAGCTGCGCTGGAGGACATCGGGTGTGTTGCAGACATGGTTCACCTCGGGCGAGGATTCTAGCACGAAGGTTGCGTCAACGAAGTGTCGCGAGTCTACCCCTGAAACGCATCCTTTCTTCGTCTTCACACGCGCCCATCGCGCCTTCTGCGCCGCGCGACCTTGCGCCGTGCAGCAGCCGAGAGAGTTCTCTTGAACGCGACCAGTATTTTGCCATGTTCTGACCATCGGACGGTATGCACCGCCGCGAAAATATCGGCTAACTTCCGAGTGGCCGACCACTCGGCAGTTGACGCGCTATTCGTAAACACAAGCCCGTTTCACGGGACTTATAGTCAGCGAGGTCTTCAATGAGTGCATTGGCCTGTTCTCGACAGTTGAGAGCCTAGCCTTTAACCATATTCCTCGGCTGGCCGACTTCACGGGGCTAATCGTACAGATGTAAGCTCGATAGTGCTGAGTGAGATGGGTTAGTTGGATTGCTAGTTCCAGCATCTCGTCGCGGACCCGTACATCGTGGCGCTGTCTCGTCGTCAGGTTATGGAAGCGAGCGAACCTCCGTTTTCGATCCTTCTTGCGATGGTCCTCTATTCACTCCGTTCTCAGCGCTTCCATCGGCTCTGTCTTCCCTGCGAGTATCGCTGGCCTGAGGATAGCCACCAGAAGGGGAGCGAGCAGGACCAGCAAGGATGCAAGGTAAAGCCGCAGATCATCTGGTTGCACCCCGTACAACTGACTGCGTAACAGCCTGTTCACCACCAGCGAGACCATAGTACCGGTCGCCAGTCCTATCGCTGCCGGGACCATCGCCCGCCGCACGAAAAAACGTGTGATGTCAGCACGTGTCGCTCCCAGTGCCATCCGGACACCAATTTCCTGCGTGCGCTGCGCAGCAAAATGCGATACCACTCCATAAATTCCAACGCAGGCCAGCAGCAATGCAATCCCGGCAAATGACACAACTATCGCTGCGTTCAGCCGTGGTTGCGCCACAGCGTCGCCTAGAAGCTGATCCATCGTCCCAATCTCGCCTACTGACTGCTGCGGGTCTGACTGGTATACCTGCTCGCGGATCGACTTTGCCAATTGTTCCGGCGGCACCTTCGTCCGCACCAGAAAGTAGCGATGCCAACCGCCATGGGCGTTCGCAGGCCAGTAGACAACCGGTCCAGGCTCTGCCGCGATCGTTCCTGATACCCCTCGCACATCGGCAACCACTCCCACGATCTCATGCGCCTGTCCATCCAGGAGCAGATGATGTCCGATTGGATCTCCCTTCGGCAGATACTCCCGCACCAGGGCCTCGTTCACCAGGAACGGCGGCACGGTCGAGATCTGGTCCGCTGCGGAAAAATCTCTCCCTGCCAGCAATGGTGTCCCGATCGCCGCCAGCAGATTTCCGGCGATATTCCGGATTTCCGCGCTGACTGCCGGCTGATTGGCAACCTGCGGCAGCCAGTCCGCGTTGAAGCTGCCGCGCACATGAAAATCGGTCACTGGCGGCGCACTGATCTGCCCCGCAGCCTCTACTCCAGGGAGATTTTCAATTCGTTGTTGCACGTCGTTGTAGAAATTGGCTACCGCTTCGGGCGTCGTGTCCCACGGCAACAGCACCCGAACCGTCAGCAGGTGTTCCGGCTCAAATCCCAGTGGCTGCTTCATCAAGTTCCACAGCGAGTCCGCCAGCAAAGACGCACCCACCAGCAGCACGAGAGACAGACCTACCTGCACCCCTACCAGGACGCTGCGCAACCAGTTGCCCGCTGCTCCTCCGAGGCGTGTGTGACCCTGCTTGAGCGCGGAATGCAACTGCACCTTCCGTGTCTCCAGCACCGGAACCACTCCGAATACGATTCCAGTTGCCACCGAAATCAGCAGAGCGACCCCAGTCACAATACCGTCCATGTGAATCGTGCCTGACTGCCCCAGAATCCCGGGCAGGCTGGTAGCGGCGATGCGAGTCAGCACAAATGCCAGGAGGATTCCCGTACCGCCGCCTGCCAACGCAAGGAGCACACTCTCTACAAAAAACTGAAAAGCCACGCGCCGTCCCGAGGCACCCAGCGCCCGCCTCAGAGCGACCTCTCGCTGCCGAGTCGTCGCCCGAGACAAGAGCAGGTTGGCCACATTGATGCAAGCGATCATCAGCAGCAGCGCAGACGCGATCAGCAATGCAACCAGTGCCGGTTGCACGTTACCGTACCAGTGCTCGCGCAGCGTCTCGCTCGTGAACCTCCACGCGCCGTCGCTAGACGGATACTCTCTCCTGAGCTGCTCCCCGATCCGATCCAGATCGCCCTGAGCTTGCGCCAGGGTTACGCCCAACCGCAACCTCCCAAATACATTGGCGTCCCGCTGGTCGTCGCCCCGATCATTGCCCCAACTATTCGGAGTAGACTGCGCCGCGTGCCACAGCTCCACGTCTCCCGACGCTGAAAAACCTCGCGGCATCACGCCCACAATCGTCGCCGTCTGCTGCCCCAGCTTCACCTGTTCTCCGATGACGTTCGGATCGCCTCCGAAGAGCCGTTGCCATCCGGGATAGCTCAACACCACGGTTTGCGGGGCATGGGGCGCGTCGTCTCTCGCATCGAATACGCGCCCTAGCATCGGCGCCGTGGCGAAGACATCCCAGAATCCTGCATTCGCTCCCGCTCCCTTCACATAAACAGGCAACTTCTTTCCCGCTATCAGGGTGCTCTCGTCGAAGTACAAGATTGCCAGACTGGAGAAGCTTCGGTTTCGCGCTGCAATGTCATAAAATCGCGGACCCGTCATCAGCCCACCAGCAGACCGCCCGGTAATCCGTGTGTCGTGAATCGCGACAATTCTCTCCGACTGTGGATAGGGCAAGCTTCTGAGCAGCGTCGAATACACTACCGTGAACATCGTTGTCGTCGCCGCAATCCCTAGTGCCATCGTCAACACCACGACGAGTGTGAATCCCAGCGAGCGCCTCATCTGTCGCAGCGAGAATCGCGTGTCCTGCGCCAGACATTCCAGCAAGGGCAATCCTTCCTCTGCGTGATACTGCTCTCGGATCGCCTCCGCGGCGCCAAGCTTCATCCACGCCTGCCGCCGCGCCTCTTCCTCGCTCATTCCGGCCTGCATATTGGCTTCCGCCTCGCGCGCCACGTAGTCTTCCAACTCTTCACGCAGCCTCTGATCGCCGCGCCGGCCAGTGACAAGCTTGCGCAGACGGATCAGGCATCGATTGAGAGTCTTCACGCAAGATCCTCCGCTTTCACCTCGAAGAAGCGGGCAATGATTGCCGCCTTCTGCTCCCAGTCGTGCTTCTCGGTTTCGAGGAGCTTGCGACCCGCGCGTGTCAGCTTGTAGAACCGGGCACGACGGTTGTTTTCAGAGGGGCCCCATTCTGATGCAATCGCCCCTTCTTGCTCTAGTCTCAGGAGGACTGGATAAAGTGTTCCCTGATTGACAAAAAGGATGTCTCCACTAATCTGCTCGATACGCCGGGCAATGCCATATCCGTGGAGTTCCCCCATGACATCTAGGGTCTTCAGCACCATCAGCGCCAGCGTTCCCGGTTGTACGTCCTTTTTCGTTTTCATAAAATCTGGTGCCGTCACCCCTTAAATTTTGGTTACCAACAGGAGCATCTCACAGTCCCATTGGGAAAACAACAGAACCGGTAAAAGGGACCAACAGTTCGAATCACCCATCCCTTGGCAGTTTCAGGTCACAATCCTGTGTACCGGGTGCTG
>JAICJP010000380.1 GCA_025928375.1 Candidatus Sulfotelmatobacter sp. | reverse complement strand
TGGTCGTGACCTTGATGTTCCTGTCCGGCTGTTTTCTCATTGTCGTAAGTATCCGTCAACGATCAGAAGAGCGCAGACGCTGGCGAGGCTCGAACGATGGCAGGTCTCGGCCACACGCAGAAACGAAGCCTTTATGAACCCGAATGTAAGACTAGAACAGATTCTCGAATCAGCAGTTGTCATGTCTTGGGCTGACTTAATGCG
Source organism: Candidatus Sulfotelmatobacter sp. (assembly GCA_025928375.1). GTDB lineage: Bacteria > Acidobacteriota > Terriglobia > Terriglobales > Acidobacteriaceae > Sulfotelmatobacter. The sequence goes on along the minus strand of JAICJP010000380.1, from coordinate 4,161 downwards.
TGGCACTAAAGCTGGCTTGATTCATATTGAATACGGTTTTGCGTCGGACGGCGGAACTCTCGACTATCTCAAGGTCTGGTCATCCCTGACTCGAGGCCATTGGCTTCTGGCGTGTGACTACTGGATGTCAGCGAACAATTTTCATAGCGCAGGCATTAGTTTCGAGAATGGATATCAATCCGAAGGTCTGGCGCAAATTCTGGAATTTGTCATGCAACACCAGAATTCGTTCGTGCTTCCCCCGAACCTCGGCCGGCAGGGGCTGCTCCAGATTTCGACGCCAACGGTGGAGGAGAGCGCTGCAGCCGCGGCACTGATCAATGAAGTCTTTGGCCCTCTCACTTCCACGTTTGCAGAACCAGCGTTGGCCTGAAAGTCTCCCCAGCACTCATTTCTCGGAGCCGGCTAAACGGCGTTCGCGATGCGGGTCCGTACGGGGCAGGCCCGTGCTAAGTTCACATTTTTGTCCCGCTTTTGCGCCACACGTCGGGCAACGAACCGACGACGCTTGTTTCTTTTTGGCTGTCATCGATACACAATGCACGGTTGCACTCAAAGAAGATGGTCAATTGTGACCATCGCGAAAGCCTCCGCGAAGCGCATCATCCTGTTAGTGAAGGTGCCGGGGGCACCGGAAGTTATGGCGCGGTGGCGGCGTCTTTCCGCGTTGAACCTCTGCTCAGGAGCGATGTCATGTTCAAGCCTTTAGCAACCAAAGCGCGTAAATCCTCCGAGCCACGACTGGCGCACCCCGTTGAACCCACTGACCCCGACGGCGCCAAACAGCCACCATCACCTGGAACTCCATATAGGCCTTACTCCGAGAAGCCTGCACTGCCTCAGCTTCCTTACAAGCCGTACGCCGAGCCGCCTGCGCATGACGCTCCTTATGAGCCTTACAAAGGCATGTAGTCGCGGGACTGAATATGCACTACTACGATGAAGGAAATGAGAGAGGGTTTTCTCGTCTTCATTTTGTTTCTCACCAGAGTCAACAGGAGAAATCATGACCAGCACGAAGTTTGTTGTAAGAGTGAGCCATGGCGGCACGCGCGCCCCTGCATACGTGCAGCGGTTTGATCCGCTGCCTGCCCAGATGACAACCAACCGCAAGCTGGCCTTGCTAATGGGAAAACTCACGGCCGAAGACGCGGCTAAAGCCATCGAAACTACCCGGTGTGTTCCGGAGTTAGTGCCCGTACACATCAATGCCTAGAAGACGCCGTCAGTGCGCCGCGGGCAGAGACCGTCTTCAATATCTGCAACACCTAGGGGCAACTGGTCAATTTTGACCAGTCTGCCAGAACGTCGGCATTGAATACTGGTACCAGAAGAATCCACCGGTGGATGCGTCACTAAACTAGAGCTGAAGCGCCTGGATTAGCCGTCGGGCTTCCGACCCAGCAGCGCTTCTACGCGCGCGCGGGAGATCTACATCATCAGTGGCGTTTCTCACCACGGTTTAGGAGCACATTTGTCGTTAAGCACGATACCGCAGCAGGCTCTTCTGGAAGTCATCAAGCCGCGCCGTCCCCCGGTTCACGAAGGCTCTGCAGCGGCTCGTGCGCCAGTGCAGTCGAAGTTATCCCTGCCAAGTCGTATCGCGGTGATCGGGAATTATCTTCCGCGACATTGCGGAATCGCGACTTTCACCACCGATCTCTGCAGCGCCATTTCCGCGGAGTACGGGTCCGCTCGATTATTGGCTCTCCCTGTCAATGACACCGATGAAGGTTACGACTATCCCGCCCGGGTCCGATGGGCGCTCGCTCAGGATGATGTGAAGTCGTATCAGGACGCCGCCGCATTCCTGAACTTCAACAACATCGACATGGTATGCCTGCAGCACGAGTATGGAATCTTCGGCGGTCCAGCCGGCAGCCATATACTGCATTTGCTGCGCGGTCTGAAAATGCCAGTCGTCACCACGCTGCACACGGTTTTGCGTGAGCCAAATCCCGACCAGTTGCTGGTGATGGAACAAATTGCCGAACTCTCTGACCGGCTCATTGTGATGAGCCAACTGTCATCCCAGTTCCTGCAGGAAATCTTTAAGGTGCCGGGGAGCAAAATCGACATGGTCCCGCACGGCGTTCCGGACCTGCCTTTTCTTGATCCTAATTTCTACAAGGATCGCTTTGGCGTAGAAGGGAAAGCGGTTTTGTTGACCTTCGGCTTGCTCTCCCCGAACAAGGGAATTGAAAACGTAATTCAGGCATTGCCGCAGATTTTGTCCAAGCACAAGAATGTTGTCTACATCGTTGCGGGCGCGACTCATCCTCACATCCTGCGCCGCGAGGGTGACAACTATCGCGCCAGTTTGCAGGCCTTGGCGAAGGAAATAGGAGTGGAATCGCAAGTGATCTTCCACAACCGCTTCGTCAGTCCCGAGGAAATGGTTGAGTTCATTGGCGCCGCCGACATTTATATAACTCCCTACCGCCATGAAGCGCAGGTCGTTTCCGGAACACTTGCCTATGCCTTGGGTGCTGGGAAAGCAATCGTCTCGACTCCCTACTGGCATGCGATCGAGTTGCTGGACGATCGCAGAGGCGCGCTTGTTCCATTCCAGAATCCCAATGCAATTGCGAATAAGACGATCGAGCTCCTAAACACGCCTGCCATTCGTCATGCTATGCGCAAACGTGGTTACTTGTTCGCGCGGGACATGGTATGGAAGCGGGTAGCGCAAGGTTACATGGAGAGCTTTTCGCGCGTTCGAAGCGATCGAATGGTGAGTCCAAAGGTTCAGTTCTCCGCGCGCCTCACGGAAAAGTCGCCAGGTCGCCTGCCTGAGTTGAATCTGAATCAACTACAGCGCCTGACCGATGACACTGGGATGCTACAGCACGCAATCTTCACGATGCCGAATCGTAGCGAGGGCTATACCACGGATGACAATGCCCGCGCTCTGATCTTCTCACTGATGCTGGAGCAAATGGACAACGATGGGGTGCCACAGGATCAAGCAGTGAATCCCGATTCATCTGCCTCAGACTCCGCTGGGCTATATCTTGCGTTTCTGGAACATGCGTTCAATTCCGCGAAGGGGAGGTTCAAGAACTTTCTCGGTTACGATCGTCGGTGGAACGAGCCCGTCGGATCCGAAGATTGTCATGGACGGGCCTTGTGGGCGCTTGGAACGGTTCTAGGCCGATCGCAGAATCACGGACTGAGGGGCGCTGCGGGGCGTCTTTTTGAATTCTCTCTTCCTGCCGCTGTTGAATTCAGCAGCCCGCGTGCTTGGGCGTATGCCTTGCTCGGCATTCAGGAATATCTCACTTGGTACCCCGGAGATCGCGATGCACAGAAAGTACAATTTGTCCTCAGCCGCCGTCTTCTCGAAATGTATGAGTCAATCCGGCAGCCCGATTGGAAATGGTTTGAGAACGTTCTAGCCTACGGCAATGCCAGACTGCCCCAAGCCATGTTGCTGGTTGGCGCAGGTCGCTCGGATCAGCGCATGATTTCCGCTGGACTCGAATCTCTGGAGTGGCTGCTGGAAATGCAGCGGTGCGAAGCCAACGGCCACTTTGTTCCGATTGGTTCGCAAGGGTTCTATCGCCAGAATGGGGAGAAGGCCCGCTTTGATCAGCAGCCACTTGAAGCGGCGGGCGCGGTTTCTGCTTGTTTGCAGGCATACCGGGTAACGGGGGACAGCCGCTGGCGCGGCGAGGCCTGGTCCGCTTTCAACTGGTTCCTCGGCGACAACGATCTTCAACTGCCTCTCTATGATTCTGCGACGGGCGGCTGTCGCGATGGCCTGCATCCCGACCGCGCGAACGAAAACCAGGGAGCGGAATCAACGCTGTCATTCCTGATGGCACTTCTCGAAATGCGGGCCCTGCCAGAGCCTGAACAAAAGGAAATCTCTTCATGACCGTTCCCGTAGAAAAGCAGACCAGCCTGCTGAGCACACGCTTCGAGCCACTGCTTCATCGCCACCCTGCAAACCCGATTCTAACGAGTAAGGACTGGCCTTATCCCATCAACAGCGTGTTCAACGCGGGGGCAACGCTGCTCGCCGATGGCACGACCCTGTTGCTCTGCCGCGTGGAAGATCGCCGTGGGTTGTCGCATTTCTGTGCTGCGCGCTCTCGCAACGGAGTCGATGGATGGCAGATCGATAGTCAGCCCACATTGATGGCAGACTCGAAGAAT
>JAICJP010000225.1 GCA_025928375.1 Candidatus Sulfotelmatobacter sp. | reverse complement strand
GAGCAGTTCGTACAGGACAATCATTCGTTCTCCACCCGGAACGTGCTGCGAGGATTGCATTACCAGGTAGAGCCAGAGATGCAGGCGAAACTGGTTCGCGTGCCGTACGGGGAGATTCTCGATGTGGCTGTCGATCTGCGGCGGAGTTCTCCAACTTTCGGCAAGTGGCATGGTGAACGCTTATCCGGAGAAAACAAGCGCATGCTGTGGATTCCCGCAGGTTGCGCGCACGGCTTCGTTGTTCTCTCGGATACCGCACACGTACTCTACAAATCGAGCGCTTACTACGCTCCGCAATGCGAGCGCACGATCGCCTGGAACGATCCCGATCTCAACGTCAATTGGGAACTGCAGGGCGACCCCATTATCTCCGCGAAAGATCAACGTGGTGTCTGTTTGCGCGATGCCGAGCTTTTCAATTAGTTGCGGAGATCGCTCATGAAAGTAATGATCATTGGTGCCACCGGGCTGCTCGGCAAAGGCCTGATGCGCCAGTGGACAGGCGCTGAGTTGATAGGCACGGGATCGCGTGACCTGGACATCCGCGACGGTGCACGGGTTCGCGAATTCATCGGAAAAAATAATCCAGAGTGGATCGTCCTCGCCGCTGCGTACACGGATGTGGATGGCTGCGAGAAAAATCCAGATTTGGCGTTCGCTGTGAATCGCGATGGCGCGGTGAATGTGGCCGACGCTGCCAAGTCGGTTCACGCAAAACTGCTGTTCCTCAGTTCGGATTACGTATTCGACGGCACCAACACTACGCCTTACGAGATCAACGATGTCCGCAATCCGCAGAGCGTCTACGGGCACTCGAAGGCCGAGGCGGAACTGCGCCTGCTCGAAATCCTGCCCGATGCCTGCATTGTGCGCACCTCGTGGCTGTTCGGCGTCGGGGGGAAATGCTTTCCGGATACGATTCTGAAACTGGCTGCAACGCGCCCGGAACTGGACGTGGTCAACGATCAGCGAGGATGCCCGACTTATACCGTCGACCTGGCGGCCGCGCTCATCGCACTTTGTGCAAAGAATGCTCGGGGGCTGGTACACGCCTGCAATGCGGGAGAATGTACCTGGTTCGGTTTCGCAAACGAGATCGTGAGGAGCGCCGGCATGAATACCGAAGTACGGCCGGTGAGCAGCGCGCAGATGGCGCGTCCGGCGCCGCGTCCGGCGTACTCGGTTCTTTCGGCAACGAGCTTGCACAGCTATGGCATCGAAATGCCGGACTGGAAAGATGCATTGCGCCGCTATCTGGACGAGAGGCAGAGAGTCTCCGGGAATTGATTGCTATCTTCAATCGCTGTTAGGATGCCGCGGGGTTCAGGCAAGGTGAAGTTCATTCAGAACTACATCGACGGGAAGTTCGTGGGGGGGGAATCTCGCTTTGCCGATGTGAATCCCGCAACCGGCGTAGTGATCGCTGAGGTCGCGGAGGCTGACAAGGAGCAGGTCGACCAGGCGGTGGAGAGTGCTCGCAGGGCGCTTCGCGGCGAGTGGGGCCGCAGCGGCGTGCGCGAGCGAGCGGCGCACTTGCACCGCGTTGCCGACGGGATCGAGAAGCGATTCGATTGCTTTGTTGCCGCCGAGGTTGCGGATACTGGAAAGCCGATCGCCCTCGCCTCGCGGCTCGATGTCCCGCGAGCGGCAGCAAATTTCCGCGTCTTCGCCGATCTTCTTCAGGCGTCAGGCCTGGAATCTTTTCAGACGGAAACTCCGGACGGCAAGGGTGCGCTGAACTACGCCGTGCGCAAGCCTTTGGGGGTTGTCGGCATCATTACTCCCTGGAATCTTCCGCTGTTGCTGCTCACCTGGAAAGTCGCGCCTGCACTGGCATGCGGAAACGCCGTGGTGGTCAAGCCATCGGAAGAAACGCCAGCTACGGCAACTCTTCTGGCGGAAGTCATGAAGGAGGCGGGAATTCCCGATGGCGTGTACAACGTCGTGCATGGATTCGGCCCGAATTCCGCGGGAGAGTTTCTGACGCAGCATCCCGATGTGAATGCGGTGACATTCACCGGGGAATCCGCAACCGGGGCGGCGATCATGAAGATGGTGGCGGCGTCGGTGAAGCCGGTTTCCTTTGAACTGGGCGGGAAGAATGCTGCTGTCGTATTTGAGGACTGCGATTTTGAGGAGGCGGTCCGCGGGATCAGCGAGGCGGTTTTCCTGAATACCGGCCAAGTTTGCTTGTGCGCAGAACGCGTGTATGTGCAGCAGAACATTTTTGATCGCTTTGTCGAAGCCATGCAGCGAAAGGCCGAGAGCCTGCGGCTGGGTGCTCCCATGGAGAGCACGACGCAGTTGGGTCCTCTGATTTCCTCGCTGCACCGTGACAAAGTTCTTTCCTACTACCGGCTGGCACGCGAAGAAGGAGCGGTTACCGTGACGGGCGGCGGCGTGCCCGAATTCGGCAACGAATTGGACCGTGGGTTTTACATACAACCGACGATCTATACTGGGCTGGCGGAAACGGCGCGATGCGTGAAGGAAGAGATCTTTGGACCCGTGTGCCACCTTGCTTCGTTTAGTTCGGAGGAAGAAGCGATCGCCATGGCGAACGACACGAAGTACGGCTTGGCGGCATCCATCTGGACCAGCAACCTGAAGCGCGGGCATCGCGTGGCGCAGCAGATGAATGTGGGCATCACGTGGGTGAATTGCTGGTTCCTGCGGGACCTGCGAACGCCCTTTGGTGGAGTTGGCCTGTCGGGCATTGGACGCGAGGGCGGCATGCACTCGCTGAACTTTTATTCTGAACTGAACAACATCTGCATCCGGCTGTGACGGCGATAGGAGCGCTAGCAGGCGCTATGAGGAAAATCGGGAGCCAGGTGGTCGAAGGTAAGGCCAAGCCGCGCGGCAAGTATCCTCACGTGAAACGCGCCGGTGACTTCCTGATTGTTTCCGGAACGAGCGCCCGCCGCGCGGACAATACGATTGCCGGCGCGCAAGTTGATGCCATGGGTGCTGCGAATCTTGATATCCGCGAGCAGACCAGAGCCGTCATTGAAAACGTCCGCGACATCTTGCAAACGCAAAATGCCGATTTGAAGGATCTGGTCGAAGTCACCTCGTACCTGGTGAGCATGAACGATTTCGCTGGATACAACGAGATCTACGGAAAGTACTTCGGCTACGACGGCCCGGCCCGCACCACGGTGGCTGTGCACCAGTTGCCCCATCCGCATCTGCTGATTGAAATGCGGGCCGTGGCCTACAAGCCGGAGAAATAGGAGCCAATATGCCGTCGATCAGGGAATTGAAGGCTTTCAATTTTCAGAACTGGATTGAGCAGAATAAGGAGAAGCTGAAGCCTCCGGTGGGCAATGCGCAGGTCTGGGAAGATGGCGAGCTCATGGTCACGGTAGTGGGCGGGCCCAATCAACGGCGCGACTATCATGACGATCCCACCGAGGAATTCTTCTACCAGCTTAAGGGAAACATTTTTCTTCGGCTGATGGAGAGTCCGGGCAAGCCTCCGGTGGAAGTCGCTATCAATGAGGGCGATATTTTTCTCCTGCCCAGGCACATGCGTCATTCGCCGCAACGAGTGGCGGGAAGCATTGGAGTCGTGGTTGAAATGCCGCGGCCAGACGGCGCTCTGGACGGTTTTGAGTGGTATTGCCAGAATTGTCATCAGCTGCTGCATCGCGCCGAAGTGAAGCTGAAGAGCATCGTGCGCGACCTTCCACCATTGTTCGATCAGTTTTACGGTAACGAGAACCTGCGGAAGTGCAAGCACTGCGGGACGATTCATCCCGGCAAAGGGCAGTAGATGCCTGTTATCGATATCCACAATCATTTCTTCCCGCGAACCTGGCCGGACCTGGCAGCGCGTTATGGCACGCCGGACTGGCCGTGGATCAAGCACACTGAGACGGGGCAAGCGGACATCATGCTGGGCGAGCGCTTCTTCCGCCACATCGATTCAGCCTGCTGGGATCCCGAGAGAAGATTGCAGGAGATGGATCGAGATGGCGTGGATATGCAGGTGATCTCCGCTACCCCGGTACTGTTCGCGTATGAGCGTCCGGCGGAGCATGCGCTCGACTGTGCGCGATTATTCAACGATGCGGCTCTTGAGCTGTGCGCAAAAGGAAAGGGCAGATTGAAGTCTCTGTGCCAGGTGCCGCTGCAGGACGTCGATGCCGCTTGCAAGGAACTTACGCGTTGCAAGAAGGCTGGACATCTGGGCGTGCAGATCGGCAACCACGTTGGCGATAACAATCTGGATGATCCCGGTTTGGTGACGTTCTTGCATCACTGCGCGGGCGAACGCATGCCTGTCCTGGTGCATCCGTGGGACATGCTGGGCCAGCCGCGCATGCCGAATTACATGATGCCGTGGACGGTAGGCATGCCGGCCGAAACGCAACTGGGCATCGTGGCCATGATTCTGGGTGGCGCGTTCGATCGGCTGCCGCAAACCCTGCATATCTGTTTCGCACACGGGGGCGGGAGTTTTGCTTTCCTGCTCGGCCGTTTACAGAATGCGTGGGAGCATCATCCCGTGGCACATGGGACGTGTGAGTTACCTCCACGAGATTACCTGAATCGTTTTTATGTGGACTCGGCCGTTTTTGACCAGCGTGCGCTCGAATTTCTAGTCGCTACGATGAAACCAGAACACGTCATGCTGGGCTCAGACTACCCGTTTCCCCTCGGAGAGCATCGTGTAGGGGAATTGATCCGCAGCAGCCGGCTGAGTGCGCGGGCGAAGGCTCGGTTGTTGGCAGACAATGCGGCTGAGTTTCTGGGATTGGAGACACAGCCCGATCGGACCGCCGACACCGCTGAGCCCGTGCAAGTGCAGCCAGAACAGCTCACTTACAGTTCCTACTTGAAGGTTCCTGACCTGCTGGACTTGCAGCGCCCGCAATCCTCGCCGCAGCACCACGATGAGATGCTGTTCATCATCGTGCATCAGACTTACGAATTGTGGTTCAAGGAACTGCTCCATGACGTGGATGCTGTGGTTGCGAATCTGAAAGGTGCCGGAGCAAATCCTCAGTCGCACGACGAACCTTATGAGGCGGCGCGGCTGCTGCGGCGCTGCACCGAGATCACTCGCGTATTGGTGGAGCAGTTCACGATTCTCGAGACCATGCTGCCGACCCATTTCCTGGCATTTCGCGGGAAGCTGGAGCCGGCCAGCGGCTTTCAGTCGGAGCAGTTTCGCGAACTGGAATTCCTGTGCGGCTTGAAAGACGAAAAAATGCTTCGCTATCACCGGCCGACGCCGGAAGCTTACGCGCAATTGGAGCGCCGCTTGCGAGAACCTTCTTTGCACGACGTCTTTTTTCAGGCACTGCGCGCGCTGGGCAAGTTGCAGGTGAATGATGAGGAGACGGAGCGGGACCGGTTCGAAGCTCGCGCACGTGCGGTGCTGTCCTTATACCGCGATGAGCATCGTTACCGGCATTGGATCGATGTATGTGAGCGGCTCACGGAGTTCGACGAGCTGGTGGTCAGCTGGCGCTTGCGCCACATTCAGCTAGTGGAGCGCGTCATTGGAACTCGCATGGGCACCGGAGGCAGCGCCGGCGCTTCTTACCTCAAGCACACCCTGGACAAAAAATTCTTCCCCGAACTTTGGGAGGCTCGCACGCTGCTGACCCAGTGATTTTCGGAACTGCAAGCAGCATGTTCTCGCCATGATGCGCAATCCCCAGACGATCACGCTCATTGGTGCCGGGCTGACTGGGCCGCTGCTGGGACTTGAACTCGCGCGCCGCGGCTTCAACGTCGAAATCTACGAACGACGGCCCGACATGCGGCGCGCCAAAATTAGCGCCGGGCGATCTATCAATCTGGCAGTGTCAGCCCGCGGCATTCACGCACTGAATCGGGCAGGGCTTTGGCAATCGATGCAGAACATCGTGATCCCCATGAAGGGGAGAATGATGCATTCCATCGCTTCTGAGTTGACCTTCCAGCCGTACGGGCGAGCCGAGTGGGAGGTGATCAATTCCGTTTCCCGCGCCGACTTGAACATCGCGATCATGAATGCTGCTGAAAGCCGAGGAGTAAAGATCGATTTTCAGCAACGCTGCACGGGAATCGATCTGAAAACGGGGCAACTCCGCATGCGCGACGAGCGGGATGGCACAGAGCGCTCGATCGACGCCGAAGTGGTGATCGGCTGTGATGGTTCTGCGTCTGCGATTCGTGGAGAGATGCTGAAGCTGAACCGATTCAACTTCTCTCAGGAGTATCTCGATTATGGCTATAAGGAGTTGACCGTCCCCGCGGGGCCCGGCGGGAAGCACCTGCTGGAGCCGCATGCGTTGCACATCTGGCCGCGCGGTAATTACATGTTGATCGCCTTGCCCAACGTGGATGGCACATTTGCCTGCATCTTGTTCCTGCCTTTTGAAGGGCGGGACAGCTTTGCACAACTTACGTCGCCTTCTTTAGTCCGGGAGTTCTTTCAGTCGCGTTTCCCTGATGCATTTGCGATGATGCCGCAACTGGAAGAGAATTTCTTCGCCAGTCCCACCGGCGCAATGGTGACCGTCAAATGCTCGCCTTGGCACGCCAAAGATGCGCTCTTGCTGGGTGATGCAGCCCATGCCATCGTGCCATTTTTCGGGCAGGGGATTAACTGTGGATTTGAGGACTGCACGGTTCTGCTGGAGCTCATTGAGGTCCACGCACCGGATTGGGAGCGCATCTTTAGCGACTTCGAACTGGCTCGCAAGGCCAACACAGATGCCATCGCGGACATGGCCGTAAAAAACTTCATCGAAATGCGAGATCGCGTTGCCGATCCCCGTTTTCTTCTCCGCAAGAGAGTTGAGTTGGCGCTGGAGGCCAAGTATCCGCAGCTCTTTGTACCCAAATACTCTATGGTGACATTTCATCGGATTCCGTACGCCACGGCCAAGCGGCGAGGGGAGATACAAGATCGGATCCTCACGGATCTTTGCGCCGGCTTGAATAGTGTCGATGAGTTGAATTGGAGAAAGGCTGACGAACTGATCACTGCCGAAGTCAGCCCCCTGGAGATGGCTTGAGCACGCCAACCTATCAACTCGGGGAGGAATTTGCTCGGCAGATGGATGTGCAGGATTCTCTAGCCGCGATGCGGCAGCGGTTCCACATTCCGAAGACGAACACTGGCGCCGAGTGCGTTTATCTGTGCGGGCATTCGCTCGGACTTGAACCGAAGAACGCTGCTCTGTATGTG
>JAICJP010000430.1 GCA_025928375.1 Candidatus Sulfotelmatobacter sp. | reverse complement strand
CGGACGCGCCTTCCGTGAGCCCCCGAATACGGTCTGGCGTGGCGCCGCTGAATACAAAGATGTCGTCGCCGCCGGCCGCTACCTGCAATCGCTTCCGGAAGTGGATGGCGACAAGATCGGCCTGTGGGGCGGATCCTACGGAGGCTTTCTAACCGCCATGGGCCTGGCGAAGAACTCCGATCTCTTCCAAGCTGGAGTCGATTTTCATGGCGTCCACGACTGGAGCGTCTTCCTCACCGAGCGTCCTTACTTCGGCAGCGTGGCCACGAAGCCGCCCGATGAAGACGCTGCCGTAAAACTCGCATGGGAATCGTCGCCGGACGCCTACGTGAGCACCTGGAAATCTCCGGTGCTGCTGATCCACGGCGATGACGATCGCAATGTGCCCTTCAGCCAGACCGTCGATCTGGTGCAGCGCCTGCGCGCTCAGCATGTTCCTTTCGAACAACTCATCATCCCGGATGAAATCCACGGCTTCCTAATGTGGAAGAGTTGGATTCGCGCCTACGGCGCCACCGCCCAGTTCTTCGACCGCACCCTGAAGCAAGGCGCACGCATCGCAACCGGGGAATAAAAAAGGGTTCGCCAGGTCTCGCCGTAGTTGTGCGCCTGGGAAGCGCAATATTTTTCGTGCTTAATGTCACCGCCAGGAGAATTCTATTGAGCTCCACAGTTGTGAGCGCCACCATGCTCCTCGCCATCTCGGTTAGCTTCATCCCCGCGCACGCGCAACAACCTAAGCCCACGGCTCGGGCTATCGTCGAAGAGATCAAGAAGCAAGTCGGGGTCGAATGGCAACACGACACAGTGGACACCTTCAAGGCGGGTAATCCGGATACAGCGGTGACCGGAGTTGCCGTGACTATGATGGCCACTCTCGACGTTCTCGAACGCGCCTCAGCTCGCGGCCTGAATTTCGTCATCACCCACGAGCCCACGTTCTACGCCCATCTCGATACTCCGGAAGGGATGCCGCAAGACGACCCGGTCTGGGCCGAGAAGCGCTCCTTCATAGAGAAACACAACATGGTGGTCTGGCGCTTTCACGACCACTGGCACATGCGTCACCCCGACGGCATCGAAGCCGGAGTCGTACATTCGCTGCAATGGGAGAAATTTCAGATGCCCGGGAATCAATACCTGTTCGTCCTTCCAGAAACCACATTGCAGAAATTAGCGGAAGAAGTCGCGAGCAAGCTGCGCTCGCCCGTAGTGCGCGTGGTCGGCGAGCCCGACATGAAAGTCACCAAGGTGGGCCTGAGTCCCGGAGCAGCGGGCTTCGAGCGCGAAACTCACGCGCTGGAGCGCGAGGATGTGCAGGTACTCCTGGTGGGTGAAACCCGCGAGTGGGAAACAGTCGAGTATGCTGCCGATGCAGTAACCGAGCACCGCAACAAGGCGCTGATCGTGATCGGCCACATTCCCAGCGAACAGCCGGGAATGGAAGAGTGCTCGCGCTGGTTGAAGGCTTTCGTCAAAGATGTGCCCATTGAATTCGTTCCCACCAAGCAGCCCTTCTGGACCGTCAGCAAAAAGAAATAATCGGGGGGCACGGGCGCTGTGGTTATCCGGTGCCGGTCTTCAGGAGGCCCGAGAGGTCACGTCCTTGCCGGACTGCGAGAACACTGTCAAGGAACTGCGACCCAATGTGCTTGAAGGCATCTTGTGTGCTCCCATAGATGCCGCGGCCAGCGCCAACTTGGCTTCATAGCATCGGCCATGCACCGTGCTTCCGTGCTCATCCATTTTGAGGGTTTCCGGAGTTACAGCTTTGCCGCAAATCCAGCACATTTGGGTGGGTCGTGTCAGATACATAAGGGGAAAAGCCTCTTTACTCCATCTGACTACGTGCGCAGAAGGTGAGTTGTTGTGAAAATTGTAGCTAGGCTATCACCGCGCCGCGCACAACTGAAACGCCAACATGCGCCACATAGTTTTGTACGCACAGGAATGTCGTCGTGCAGACAAACTGCGAAGCGAGAGCGCAATAACGTTTTGCTAATGGAGCACGACGGGTTAAACGTTTCATTGAGCCATCAAAAATGAAAGCAGTGAAACGTTTCATCCACACCTGTGAATGAAAATTTCGAGTTCCACAGCTCTGCCCTGCGCGCCGCTGTGTCCCACGTATAATCGCCTTTTGGGCTTCTTATGATTCAAACTTTATTCGGCAGCCTCGAGGAAGAAAAGAAAACTGGCTTTTTAGACCGCATGAAGCAGGCGGTGACGCGCACTCGCGAAAACCTTGCCGAGCGCATCGAAGAAGCGGTTGCCTTCACCAAAGAGATCGACCGCAACACCCTCGACGACCTGGAAGCCACGCTGATCGGCGCCGACTTGGGCTCGACGACCACACAGGAAGTCCTCGGAAGGCTGCGCGAAAAGGCAGACCACAAGCAGATCAAGGATGTCGAAGAATTGAAGCGGCTTCTCAAAGAAGAACTGCTCAGCATTCTGAACGCAGCCAACTCGCGGCCTGTAAACAGGGTCGATGGCACGCCCGAAGTGATCCTGGTAGTCGGAGTCAACGGCACGGGAAAGACGACGACCATCGGCAAACTTTCGCAGGTCTTTCGCGCGCAGGGCAAGAACGTCCTGCTTTGCGCCGCCGATACTTTCCGTGCCGCGGCCATCGAGCAACTCGAGATTTGGGGACAGCGCACCGGCACCGAAGTGATTAAAACCAAGCCGGGCGGCGATCCCGCCGCCGTGCTCTTCGACGCCCTGCAAGCCGCGGTCGCGCGCCACACCGATTACGTCGTGGTCGATACCGCTGGACGCCTGCACACCAAGACCAGCCTCATGGCTGAACTGGACAAAATGCGGCGCACCGCGCAGCGGATCATTCCCGGATCTCCCCACGAAGTTCTGCTGGTAATGGACGCAACCACCGGTCAAAATGGGCTGCAACAGGCCCGCTTGTTCACCGAGTCGGCGGGCGTCACGGGAATCGTGCTCACCAAACTGGACGGAACCGCGAAGGGTGGCGTCGTCGTCGCTATCTGCCGCGAGCTGGGTTTGCCCGTGCGCTATGTCGGCGTAGGTGAAAAAGCTGGCGACCTTTTGCCGTTTGATCCCAGGGAATTTGTAGATTCGCTCTTCGAATAGGAGTGTTCATGCCGGATGCCGGAGAGAAGCCTTCGCCTTTGAAGCGGATTCTCGATCTTCTGAAACGCCTTTTGGGAAACAACCCGGCTTCCCCCGGCGATCCCTACGCCTATGTCCCTGCTCCCGTGCGTAGGGTCCCAAGGGCCGCAGCGGCGCCGCCATCGCCGACATCGAAGATGATCTATTCCGCAGCTTTCCTCCCCGCCGCGGATGACAACTCCGGCCTGCCGATCTCCCCGCCTGCATGGTAGATTCTCCCTGCATGCCTGCCGCATCCGCCGACGACCAATATCTGCAGCGCGCGCTCGACCTGGCGCGTGCCGGCATCGGGCTCGCCTCGCCCAATCCCTACGTGGGCGCGGTAATTACTGATGCCGACGGCGACATAGTCGGCAACGGAACTTACACCTACGCTGG
>JAICJP010000341.1 GCA_025928375.1 Candidatus Sulfotelmatobacter sp. | reverse complement strand
GGCAGCGTTCTAACCAACTGAACTACGTCCCCACTCGCCAAATCAACGAGATCCGATTATGCGGCTCTACACGGATTGCATACCGTGCCAGATGGCGCTGGATTGCCCAACCGGGATCCAGGTTGTCACCACTCCGGACCCAACCGCAACAATGCGACCAAGCGTTGTACTACAGAAATATCCTAACAGCTTCCGCTATAACGGGAAAGGCCCGCACTCCGCGGTCCGTTCACTTTGGCGCATCCGTGGATCTGGGAACAAGTTGAACTTTCAGATTGCGCTCTAATCCTTTCGTGACTCCGACTCCCCACAGTTTTGTAACCGGTCCCAGGACCAGGAATCGCATAGCGATGTGCGCGGAAACATGGTAGATTCTGAACTCTCACAAGATCCCGATGCGCCTCTTTTACGGGTGGTGGATTGTCCTTGCTGCATTCCTAAATCTGTTCTTCTCTGTGGGGATCATCTACTACGGATTCCCGGTCTTTTATCCATCAATGGTTAGTTCGTTGGGTTTTACGCGCGCCCAACTGACTCAAGGCTTCCTCGCGGGATTTGTCGGTGCAGGTCTCGTATTTGGGCTCTTGGCGGGCATCCTCATTGATTCGCTGGGATCCCGGCAGGTGATCCGAATCGGTATTTGGTGTGTCGGCCTGCCGCTCATTCTGATGGGAAGCATGACACACCTGTGGCAATATTACGTGCTCTGCATCGCAGAAGTGATTGGTTACGTGCTGACCGGACCTATTCCCAACCAGGTCTTAGTCTCCAACTGGTTCCATCTGAAACGTGGGCGAGCGATGGGCATCGCATATCTTGGCCTGGGAGTGGGCGGTGCCGTTTCCCCTCTTCTGATTAATGGATTGATACAGAGTTTCGGTTGGCGGAACGCTTTCAGAATTATTGGAGCAGTCATTCTCCTCGTACTCTTCCCCGTTGCGCAATGGATCACGCGCTCCAATCCGCACGACTTGGATCTTCATCCCGACGGGTTACCGCCCGCTGACGCTGCCAATGAACCTGCTTGGAGCGCACGAGAGCCGATGAGCGTCGCGCGAGCCATGCGCAGCCGCAACTTCTGGTTGATCGTTACAGGGTGCACATTCACCATCGGAGCAATCGGCGCGGTGACACAGCACCTGATTCTTTTTTTAACGGGTGAGGGATATTCCCTAAGCGGCGCTTCCCGTGTAGCGAGCGGATTGCTGGTCTCAAGCCTCGCTGGACGCGTGATCGTAGGTTATTTTGCGGATCGCTACAGCCGGAAGAACGTTATGGCTCTCTTCTATTTCGCGTTGGCGCTGGCTATTCCTCTGCTGTTCGCGGCCCCGCGGCATGGAGTGGTTTGGGGATTCGCGATCGTCTTTGGTTTTGCAATGGGCGCCGACTACATGCTAATTCCCCTGGTCACGGCGGATTGTTTTGGATTGGCGGCACTGGGCAAACTTCTGGCTGTAATTATCACGATATATTCTGTCGGGCAATGGTTCGCCCCGTGGCTAGCAGGAAAGATCTTCGATACGCGGCACAATTATGATCTTGCCTGGCTCATGATGTCGGCCGCTGCTGCTACAGGTGCTGCACTAATCTATGTAGTGTCGCCAGAGCGGCAAGCGCGTCCTCGCGGTGCTGGAAATCCAGCTAGTCCGCGTGATTAGGGAAAAAGATGAGCACGAGCGAAATAATCCGCCTCGGTGGTATGAAAGGCGTGGCGCGCTTCAAACAACATATCCGTGCTCTAGGCCTGAACATTCCTTGCGACGACGAACTATCCCTCGATCAGCACTCGCCTCTACGACAGATGCTGCTCAAAGAAAAACTAGCCATCGGCAACCGGATTGCCGTGCAGCCGATGGAAGGGTGGGATGGCTTAGCCGATGGGAACCCTTCCGAGCATACATTCCGCCGCTGGGAACGCTTTGGCCGCAGCGGAGGCAAGCTGATCTGGGGCGGTGAAGCGGTGGCTGTATCTCAGGAAGGACGCGCCAATCCCAATCAACTGCTGGCTGCTGAGCACACGGCTGCCGGGCTGAGCCAACTGCGGGCGGTGCTCGTTGACGAACATCGGCGCGTAACCGGATCAGATCATGGCCTTCTCCTCGGGCTGCAGTTAACTCATTCTGGCCGCTTCAGCCGTCCCAATTCTTCTCAGAACGGTGAGCCCCGCATTTTGTACCATCACCCCATTCTCGATCACCGAATGAAATTGCCAGAAGACCATCCCGTCCTCAGTGACGGAGAAATCGGATCGATTGTGGAGGACTTTCACCGTGCTGCCCTTTTGGCGTGGAAGTTGGGATTTGATTTCGTGGATGTCAAACATTGTCACGGATACCTGGGCCACGAATTCCTGAGTGCACACACTCGCGAGGGCCCCTATGGCGGGAGCTTCGAGAACCGCACACGCTTCCTGCGGGAGGTTGTGGAAGGAATCCGCTCCGTCGCCCCGGGTCTTGGCATCGGAGTACGCTTTTCGGCCTTTGATACGGTGCCCTTTCGGGCAAACCCAGCGCACACTCCAAACGGCAAACCGCAACCAGGAATTCCTGAGATTCCTGCGAACCTGATCCCGTACCGCTGGGGATTCGGCCTTGACCCCCTCCATCCTACGGAGTGGAATCTTTCAGAGCCGATTCTGTTTTTATCCCTGCTCCAGCGGTTGAACATAAGGCTGGTGAACGTCACCGCTGGCAGCCCTTACTACAGCCCGCACATTCAACGGCCGGCGCTCTTTCCGCCCTCGGATGGTTACCAGCCTCCGCAGGATCCGCTGATCGATGTTGCTCGACAAATGGAAATGACGCGCTTGCTGAAACAGCGTTTCCCTAATTTGATCTTCGTGGGATCGGCTTATACCTATCTGCAGGATTTCCTTCCCTACGTGGCGCAGGCCGGCGTTCGTGAGGGCTGGGTTGACATGGTCGGACTAGGCCGAATGGTCTTGACCTATCCGGAACTGCTTTGGGACGCTTCGGGTGGCCAGGCAATCCAGCATAAGCGAATCTGCCGAACCTTCAGTGATTGCACGACAGCGCCGCGCAACGGTCTTCCATCGGGATGCTATCCGCTCGACGATTACTACAAAGATTCGGATTTTGGTCAGCGTCTCAAGCTCCTGAAGAAGCACTGACTCTGCGAGCTTGGTTGAATGGGAAATTTTAAAATGGCAAAGCCGCCCATCGATATCAAACGCATCGACTCGCGACGCCAGTTTGGCCGGAAGGTTCAAGGAATCGCGGCCGCTCTGCTCCCTTTTCAATCGAATGGGCGAATTGCTGTCGAAGCATTTCAACGGCATGTGGCAGCGACGCACGCGGCCGGCCTGATCAATGCCGTCAATATGGATACGGGGTATGTGAATTATCTTTCGGAAACTCAAAAGAACAACGTGCTTGAATGGACCCGCGCGGCTTTAGGGAAAAACGTCCCATTCGTGGCGGGAGCATACATTGAGAATCTCGAGGGCGATGTCGTTACTCTGTATCGACGCCAGTTGGATTCGATCGTAGCCATGGGTGGAATTCCCATTTTGTTCCAGACCGCGCGCCTGAAAGCGAGTTCGGACAGGGAGTTGGCAGCTACTTACCAGGCCGTATGCCGTGGATATCAGAATGTGCTCGCCTTTGAGCTCGGCGCCATGTTTGCTGCCAACGGCAAGATTTTTGATTCCAAGACGATAGTGCGGTTGATGGATATTCCCGAGATTAGCGGAATGAAGCACTCTTCTCTCGATCGCCTCGTTGAACTGGAACGCCTCGCCCTACGCGATCGGCATCGTCCGGACTTCCGGATCTTCACCGGCAACGACCTGGGCATAAACATGATCGAGTACGGATCTGACTATCTGCTGGGACTTGCTACATTTGCGCCAGAACAATTTGCCGAGCGCGATCGCTTATGGCAAACCGGTAACCCCGCCTACTACGCACTCAGTGATGCTTTGCAGTATCTGGGCGACGTTGCCTTCCGCCATCCTGTTCCCGCATACAAACATTCGGCCGCTCTGTTCCTGCACCTCTGCGGTCGCATTCCCACGGCGAAGACGCATCCCAAAAGCCCTAAGCGACCCGCGGGTGAGATCAGATGGCTGCAGGACTGCGCGTGGCGTCTTGCTGATACCAAGCGGAATAGGAATCGAGCGATCAGGGATGCAACGAACGATGCCCAACAACCGCGCGGCCCGTCCTTATAGCCCAACGATGCGCAGACGGAGATTCCCGGAGAGATTTTTCTCCCAGCGCAGAATGCCGTGCGTGTTCGTCCGCAGACGAACAAGTTCCTTCTCGACTCCCGGCAGTGCCGCCGTTGCTGACGAGGGAACGTTCGGTCCGTAGAGGCGCAACTCGTACACCGAGTTGGGCTGCAGGCTGGATAATGTGAACGACGTGCACGTTAACTCGGGCAGTGAGACTTCCCCGCCCCGGCTCGCTGACTCTGACGTGGCGAATAACACGCACGGACCTTGCTCTGAAACGGCTCCCGCAAAATTAAGCCCTTCGATCACAGAGACTTTCCTTTTTCCCGTCGTCCCGAGATCCCCAATTTCCAGCAGGTGCAGGAAGAAGTCTTCTTCGGTGGGCACCGAGGGCGACACTTCAATCCGCCAGGCGCCAGGTACAACGTTCCGGCGGTTTGATGGTGAGATTTCGGAAAAATCCTTGCCCCAAAAAGTCTTCCACATGTGCGCCAGCTTTGGATCCTCTGGCAACGGCCCGCCTTTCGCAGGTTCAAGAGGCCAATTCTCGCCGCTGGCCCAGGGACCTCCATTGTCATTGCCCGGCGTGTAGAACTCATTTCCCGGGCCACCTCGCCGCGCGACGACCCGCTCCCGGGGGAGCAGCGAATGGACAAGGAGTTCGCCTCTATTTTCCCGGAACCTGAAGGTGTTCGCATTTCTAAATTCCTTTGCCTCCGCAGTCCCCTGCCCCAAATCCTGATCGATCGAGGGTTGATTCACTCCATGCAGTAGCCAGACCTTTCTGAAGGAAGGATTCGTACTGACCACGCAATCGAAAACGAAGAGCAGATTGTG
>JAICJP010000246.1 GCA_025928375.1 Candidatus Sulfotelmatobacter sp. | reverse complement strand
CGGCGTGACAGTGCATCCCATCGGCGTGTTGCAGGCAGTGATCGATCGCAATATCAAGAAGAATGCCAATCGCATTCCTCGCCAGGAGGTACATGAGATCCATTTCGCGATCGGGCAGGGCACGCGCGATGGGAAACCCTGTAAGGTGAAGTGCCGGGTCACCGGGCATCCCGACCCGCTGTATGACGATTACGTGGATGCTGGGACTTCCATGAACATGTCGATCGGCGTGCAGCAAATGCTCAGCAAGCCGATGAAAGCGGGTGTGTGGGCGGCGGAAGAGTACTTCGAAGCGGAGCCATTTTTCGCCGAACTCAGAAAGCGGCACTTCGGCATCGAAATGGAAACGCAAATGGTGGAGACGTTTTGAACCTGCGCCTGGGGCTCGACTGGCATCTGAGGGCAAGAACCACTAGAATGCAGTGCTTCATGGACGAACCTCGCGGAATTCTGTACTTACTTGCCCGATCTTTCAGTCGCATCCTGCTAATACTGCTAACGCTGAGCTCAGGGCTGGGCCTCGCGCAGGAGCATTCTCCCAAGCGCAAGGTCATCATCGATCAGGACGCGGCGGGCCCGGGGGGCACAGATCAGCAATCGATGCTGCTGCTCATCCAGTCTCCGCAGACTGAAGTCCTGGGTATCACCGTGGTAACCGGCGACGGATGGCTGAAAGACGAAGTTGCGCACACGCTGCGCATGCTGGAGATCATCGGGCGCAGCGACATCCCTGTAGTCGCCGGAGCGGAATATCCGTTGGTCCGCCGCAAAGAGGAGACAGAACTGTGGGAGCAGCAGTACGGCTCCTTTGCGTGGCTAGGCGCGTGGACCCCGCGCCTGTATCATCCGCCAGACCAATTGGGCGAAATGCCCGAAGGCAAGCCCACAACCAAGCCGTCGGAAGAGGATGCCGCACATTTTCTGGTGCGCATGGTCAGGAAGTATCCGCAGGAGATCACGATCTACGAGGGCGGGCCGATGACGAATCTGTCCCTCGCCATGGCGATCGATCCCGAGTTTCCCAGCCTCGCCAAAGAGTTGGTTTTTATGGGCGGCAGCCTGAGTCCCAAAACCGATGATCCTGAGTTCGTGAACACGCCGCGTCGCGAATTCAATTTGTGGTTTGATCCGGAAGCTGCTCACAACGTGCTGCTCGCGCCCTGGAAGAAGATCGTTTGCACGACAGTCGATATCTCAGTGAAGACTCGCCTCACCCAGAACTTGATCGAGCAGATAAAAACCGCCGACTCTCCGGCCGCAAAATACGTCGGCACCTACGCGCGCCTTCAAGGGCAATACAACTACTTGTGGGACGAACTGTCGGCGCTGGCCTGGCTCGATCCAAGTCTGATCACGGGCAAAGATGCCAGATATCTCGACGTCGACTTGAATCGTGGACCTGGGTTCGGCGACACTCTGAGCTGGGCACAACAAGACGCGCCAAAGATTCACGGCGCGTCGGTCGAGATCCAGGTCGATCTGGACACACAAAAGTTTTACAAGGAGTTGGTGGACTTGCTTTCGGCGCCTGTGCCCAGGCCGTGACAGATGAGTTCATTACTGCAACTGCTCAAGCATTCGCCGCGCCTGAGCCTGGTCGGGATGCTCTTTCAGGAGTTGATTCAGCAGTTCGCGTGCCTGGTCGCGCTCGCCCTTTAAAACGTAGACGCGCGCGAGATTCAAATATGCCTGATCAAACGCCGGAGCCACGCGGATACATCGCTGGAAGGCCGTAACGGCTTCGTCCGGGCGCTGCGTGACCAGATACAGTACCCCCAAATTATTCAGCGCCTCAGGATAGTCGGGTCGCGCCTGGAGAGCGCGCTGCAAATAGTCGTATGCCTTCGTTGCTTCGTCCGTTTGGGCGTACACCATTCCCATGCTGTAGTTGGCTTCCGGGTCATTGGGCGCAATCGACAGAGCCCGATCGAGGACTTGACGGGCATCAGTCCAGCGCTTTTGCAGACGATACGCGTTGCCTAGATTGTCCAAAGAAAGCAGATGATTCGGATTGATCTTCAGCGCGTTCTCAAAGTCCTGGATGGCCTCGCCCAGATTATTTTCACGAGTCGAAATGACGCCTAAATTATTCCAGGTGTCAGGCAGTGTATCGGGATAGCTCGCGGATTGCCGCAGCCCGCGTTCAAACATCTCGCGTGCAGCCGCGTTCTTGTTCTGATTCAGATAGACGCTTCCCAGGCCGTAAATCGCTTCGGCGCTGGACGGATCATCCTGCAACGCCTGCTGAAAGAAAGCCGCGGCCTGTTCGAGGTAACCTCGCTGAAAAAACTGAGCGCCCAGCGAAAGATAGTTGCGCCCGACGGAAATGCTGGACGCGGCAAGTGAAAACGGCAGCCCTCGCTGGAGTCGCGCCGCCTCGGACCTGGGCAGGCTTCGCAAGTCCTGATCGACGGTCTTAGCCTCGATCGCTCCGCGATACACCTTCACAATATTTCCAGTTTCATCGATGAGAAACGATGTAGGGAGAGCCATCTCCTGATGCCGGTCAAAAATGTGCCGGTACAAAAGGTTGTAGATCGCCGCGGTGTCGTCGGTAGCGCGCAGAAGGGGAAAAGTAAAGGCGTTCTCTCGCTGCATCACAGACAGCTCCCGCGCCTTGGCGTCCAGCTTCGATTCTGCGCCGGCTGTCCATTCATCTACGTTGATGGTGATGAGTTGTCCAGCCCAGCGCTTGTAGCTCTTCTCCAGCGTTCGCAACGCGCTGACGCAATCGTCCGATTTGCTCGTCCAGAAGTGAAGCACCGCCGGCTTGCCGCGAAGCGCGGAGAGCGTCCACTGCCTTGCGCTCAGATCTGGAAGCGAGAACTCCGGGGCCGGGACCGGCGCCAGAAGCCACGTCGCGGCGGTGGATGGCACATGCTCGACCAAGCTCCTGCCGTTTGAGGGTGTTGCCGGGAGAGGCTTCGGATTTCTGAACGGCTCCATTCGCGAGGGCTGTTTTCCTTCCTGCACCCAAACCCGGTGATTGAGAGGAATATCCGCGAGTTGCTGCACCAGTCCGCTTGGCCAGCGAATCGCCGCGCGCACGGGGCCGTGATGTTCTCCAAGCCCGAAAAATATTTCCTTGCTGTGTTGCGAAAGGAAACCGGAGCCCGCGCGCACACTTTGTGTTTGAGTCCGCGATCCGCTTTCGATGCTTACCGAAGCACCTACGGCGTCGGGATTGCTTGTCGTGCCTTGCAGACGAAAGACGAGGGACGGCGGAAGATCCTTAGCAACGTTTTTCAATACTCGCAGCTGAGGGCCGTTTCTGTTCTTGAGAACGAGTTCCAGCCTCCCGTCGTGGTCAAAATCTGCGAGCGCAAACGAACGGCTGTCTTCAATGAAGTCCAGCCCTGCAGCAGCTGACACATCGGCGAATGTTCCATCGCGGTTGTTGGCATAGAAAATGTTCCTCTCATGCCCGCTCCAGGTCGCGTCACTGCGAATCAGTTCGTTGATTGCCATCCAGCCCTGTTCGTATTCGTGCGACGACGCCGCCTGGTCCGGTGAATTGGCCACTACTTGCCGCCAAAAAAAACTGTTCAGATCAGAGCGCGACGGTCCAGAAACCATTCCGTTCGCGATGTAAATATCAGGGAAGCCGTCGTGGTCGAAATCGAAGGCGTCGCTCGACCATGCCCAGCGCCCAATCCCCGTCCCCGAAGAACTCGTGACATCTATAAATGTCGAACCGCCATTCTGCAGCAGGGAGTTGCCCATTGCGTGTTTTTGATACAAGGCTCGCACATCCGGGGCCGAACCCTTCTTGAACCCATTCTGGGTTGAGACACGCATACCAGCTGCCGTCCACATGTTGGCCACATAGAGATCCTCAGCGCCATCGGCGTCGTGATCCAGCCAGGAGACGCTCATCCCTGCGCCTACGTCTTCCGCTTTCGACTGCGCAGCCACATCGGTGAAAGTGCCGTCACCATTGTTGTGATACAGATTCTTGCGTCCGAAATCGTTCACCACGTACAGGTCGGGCCAGCCGTCCCGGTTGTAGTCGTTCCACGCACAACAAAAGCTGTAGCGAGAGTTGTTCTTGCTGAGGGCAGATTCCTCCGTAACATCGCGGAACGTGCCATCGCGATTGTTCCGCATCAGGAAGTTCGGAGGACCATTCTCCGCATCCTGATAAGGAGAGGGATAGCGATACTGTCCTGTGCCCTGGTAGTAGCTATACAGGCAGAAATACACGTCGAGCCATCCGTCGCGATCGTAGTCCGCGGCTGCCGCGCCGGTGAAGGTTCCTTGGGGTGCGTGCGCGAACTGAAAGGCCTCAGGATGCTGGCGGAATGTTCCGGTGCCATCGTTGTGAAAATAGAGAGGACCATTCGCGCGTACCACGATGACATCCTGCTGCCCGTTGTGGTTGAAGTCGGCGAACAACGCACATGCTGTGCTTTCGAGAACGCCGAGCCCGGAAGATTCGGTTACGTCATCAAAAGTTCCATCCCCGCGATTGCGATAGAGCCGGTTGGGCAAGCCTGCAGGCTGGCAAACGTAAAGATCGTCCAGTCCATCGCCGTCAATATCGGCAAACGAAACGCCGTTATGACCATAAACATCGATGCCGCACGCACCGTCGAGGATGGTCCGCCAGTAGTCTGCGCCGTGAAGCATCTGCGCGGCATAAGAAGCGTTCGCGCCTAAGGCTGCGGCCGAGATGTCAATATAGAACGGCGAAATGGATTTCGCTTCGGTCTCGTCCAGCACCTGGAGATCGCGCAATTGAAAGCGGCCGTCGCCGGATGCTTTCCACTGCATGCGCCAATTGCCGATTCGCTGCAGGCGGTGAAATCCTGCTCCCGAGCCCGCGACTTCATAGCGAACCTTTGTAATCAGATTGCGCGGACTCATGCTCGCCGCGCTTGTGTCCGCAGGGATTTCAATGCTGGTCACCTGAAACTCCGCAACATCAATGCTGGAAAAAACCTCCAGCCACGATTCCCACTGAAGCACGAATCGCTGGGGATCAATTTTGATGTCCCTGCTGAATCGGTTCCGCCGGACATGAAGGTCGGAGGAGGAACGAATCACGGTAGACTCGGCTGGACTGAGCGATGCCGCCCGGAAGTCTGGGGACAGGGATGACCTGAGGACTTGAGTTGAGCGCGGAGGCCGGAGGAGCGCCGCGCTCCATTCGCCCAGAATAGCGGCAATTTCCTCCGCATACTTTTCGCTGATGAACCGGTCGGAACCTGCCGGCACCTTCAGTAACATTGCATCGAGCGGCCGCTCGCTGCGGTACCGCGGGCGTAAAACAAATGCTGCGCCTTCCTCGAGACCATCCGTGCCGGTTACTTCGGCAAGGCAAGGAACTTTCCAAAGGGTCGAGGGAATGAAAGTGAAAGCTGCTGCGGTGCCCCCACAAAGTCGAACCAGGAAGTTACGCCGGCTGAGATCCCCGAATTCAAGCGGCACTCGTCGACGGCCCAGTGTTATGTCTCCTGATTTTGTGTGGAAAACCGAAGCTAACACTCGCATTCAGCTGGGTCAAGGCGTACACATCCACTGTCTGTTTCCCGTTGACCTTCAAACTGGCAACCGCATCCTAAACACAATTCTTAGGAACGGCCCTGAGCCGGACAGAGGTTTCGCACTTAAGGGAGGGAGCATTCATCATGACAGATGGAATCGAGATCAATGATAGAGATGTAGTCACACTGGACAGCATCGCACCCGGTGTACGAGGCCTGCGGATCCTTCTGGTGAATGTGTACGCGGTTTCTACCGCGAACGGATGGGTGCTCATTGACGCCGGTCTACCGATGTCGCATGGACGAATTCGCCGCTGGGCCGAATCGCACTTCGGATCACGCAAGCCCTCCGCCATCGTGCTCACGCATGGCCATTTCGATCACGTTGGAGCTTTTCCCCAGATACTGGATGCCTGGGATGTCCCGGTCTTCGCGCACCAGCTGGAACTGCCCTACCTTCGAGGAGAGAAAAAATATCCCGCGCCGGACATGACCGCTGGGGGTGGAGTCATGTCGCTCCTTGCTCCCTTCTATCCTCGCGGTCCCATTAATCTGGGAGATCGAGTGCAGCCCCTTCCTCTGAACGGAATCGTTCCCGAGTTCGAAGACTGGAAATGGATTCACACACCGGGACACACCGAAGGCCATGTGTCGTTTTTTCGTGATTCAGATCGAACCCTTCTCGTCGGCGATGCTTTTTGTACAACCAAGCAAGAATCACTCACGGCCATTGCTACGCAGAAGCCGGAACTGCACGGACCTCCGGCTTACTACACAAGTGACTGGGATGCAGCCAAAGCTTCGGTTGAGATTCTCGCTAACCTCCAGCCCTTATGCGTAGCTCCCGGCCATGGATTGGCGATGAGCGGAGCAGACGTCGCACCCGCGTTGGACGATCTGGCAAAGAACTTTGACGAACTGGCGCGTCCTAAGAAAACGCGCAGGGCGGCGTGATTGAAAACTGGTCGAGGAATCTGGTCGTCTTCGAGACGACCGTTTACTGTTGAACATACGTGTGGCCTGACCGGTCGTAGATCTGGACCATTTCATTCATGCGCTT
>JAICJP010000263.1 GCA_025928375.1 Candidatus Sulfotelmatobacter sp. | reverse complement strand
GTTACTGTTGCCAGAGGAGCGCCGTAGCTTTGTCCGGTGCTGGGTGCCGAGGTCGTGTTTGCCGTCGTATTAGGGGATGCGATGGCCATGATTGCTTACCGCCTTAGAGCGCGATTAGACTGCAGACGCGGCAATGATACATCGCGACCGCGCCGTTCTGGGCACTTTTCTTTGCGCCCCGAAGCCTTTCAGGCGCTACAAAATCGTTTCTGTTCACAACGGCCGTTGAGAGTTCCAGCGGTCCCACCTGTGCAGGAAAGACCTGATTCCTTTCTAGACAAGGGGCGACTACAGATAGGGTTTGGCCGCGCCTTCCGCAGCGCCGTCGCAGATTCCCGGTGGACCGGTGCTGCTCCCTCCTCGTCACCGCCGCCGTCGCCTTTGGCTTTGGATTCTCGGAATTTGCCTCGTCTTATTGGCCGTTGCTCTGATAAGCATTCGGATCGCAATCTCTCGTGCCGAACCAATCCTCCGTACCAGGGTTATTGAAACCCTCTCGACGCGATTCAAAAGCCCGGTAGAACTGGCGGAGCTTCACGTTTCGATCATGGATGGCCTGCACGTACACGGGAAGGGATTAAAGATATTTGGCGCCACCGATCCCAATCCCTCGCTAGCGGGAGTGCAGCCGTTGCTCGAAATCCGGGAGTTCCGGTTCAATACACCGCTGCGTGACCTCTTCCGCGAGCCCATGCGGGTGAATACGATTTTTGTCGACGGTCTCACCATGAACATCCCGCCCAAAGAAGATCGCCGGCAAATGAGCAATATGCGCCGGCGAGGGGGCAAGATGTCCATTGCTGTGACTCAGTTCTTGTGCACCGATACCAGGCTGGTCATCAATACGATTAAGCCCGGAAAAATGCCGCTGGTCTTCGATATCGCGGACCTGCAGCTTCAGGACATTGGTCCCGCCAAGCCGCTGCAGTTCCAGGCAACACTGCTCAATCCAAAACCTGTGGGACATATTCGATCTACAGGACTATTCGGGCCGCTGAATGAGACTAGCCCTCGCGATTCCGCGGTGGTGGGCACGTACTCATTCACCAATGCTGACTTGGGAACCCTGAAAGGAATTGCAGGGATTCTGTCTTCGAGCGGGCAGTACGGCGGTACGTTAGGCCGGATCGAAGCGAATGGGCAGACCGACACTCCCGATTTCCGGCTTAACATCAGCGGTCATCCAGTTCCTCTTCATACGGAGTTTCACGCCATTGTCGACGGCACGGACGGTGACACGTATCTAGAACCGGTGAAGGCGCGCTTTCTGCATTCATCGTTTACAGCGAGCGGCAAGGTGGAACATCTGGCAAACGCGCCCGGACATGACATCGTGTTGCATGTTCACATGGCGCGGGCCGCTATTGAAGACCTGCTGAGACTGGGAGTCAGAACTGACCCGCCAATTATGTCAGGGGCGGTGGCCATGAACACGGAGCTGCACCTGCCGCCAGGAGCGAGCGATATTTCCGACCGCTTAGAACTCAGGGGCAAGTTTCATGTTTCCGGCGGGCATTTCAGCAATGACAAATTGCAGAAGCGAATTGATGATTTCAGTTTGCGCGGAATGGGCGAGGCCAAGCTGATCAAGAACTCGCCCGAGATCGTTGTGCCCACGGATTTGCGAGGCATTTTCGTACTCAACAACGGCTTGCTGTCTTTCTCCTCACTGCAGTTTCAGATTCCCGGCACCCACGCCGACATGACGGGAGAATACAGTCTCGACGGCAACAAGTTCGACTTCCATGGAAAGCTCCGGATGGATGCGAAGCTGTCGCAAACGACGACGGGATGGAAATCGATTCTTCTGAAACCTCTGGACCCGTTCTTTCACAAGAACGGAGCTGGAACCGAACTCCCCTTCAAAATCACAGGCACACGCAGTGAACCTCATTTCGGCCTCGATTTCGGCCATAAGGAAGAATCCGAGTCCACGCAGGCGCCCTCCCCGAAATAGCTAATAGAGGCCTAAAACCCCGGTACAGCATCTGGGGTATTGTTTGCAGCCCTTGATGAAACTTACTTTTCAGAATAGAGACCAGTGAAGGGCGGCCGCTCACCTGGAACTGAGTAACGGGAGGAACAGAATGGCCAACGATGCAATGCGAGAGTTATACGTCGCGGAACTTCGGGATTTATACAATGCCGAGACCCAGCTAACGAAAGCCCTACCCAAGATGGCGAAAGCTGCCTCGAGCCCCGAGTTGCGGCAGGCCTTTGAGGAACATCTGCGGCAGACCTCGGAGCAGGTTTCGCGCCTGGAGCAGATCTTCGAGATGCTCGAAGAGAAACCGACAGGCAAGAAGTGTTTGGGGATGGAAGGCCTGGTGAAAGAGGGCGCTGAAACCATGAAGGAGGACTACGAAGGACACGTCATGGATGCGGCTATTATCGGCGCTGCCCAACGCGTCGAGCACTATGAAATTGCCGGCTATGGGACCGTCCGTGAATTTGCGGAGTTGCTGGGCGAGGACGAGCACGTTCCCCTACTCGAGCAGACTCTTGAAGAAGAGAAGGAGACTGACGAGAAACTGACCCAATTAGCTGAGCAGATCAACTCGCAAGCGCAAGAAGAGGCAGAGGGCGAAGAAGAAGGCGAGGGTGGGGAGGAGATGCCCAGACGCAGAGCCAGTGGCAACCGCAGTCGCCGGGCAGCCTGAGACAATCCCGCGTGGAAGGGCGCGCCTGTGCCCTTCCACCAGCACCTCCTGCCGAAGGGAAGCTGTGCAAAATACCGCGATCACCCGATGCCGACGCTGGGTGACTCGGGTTACGCTCCCTACCTATAAACATGCAGAGCAGAGCCTGCTTAAAAATAAGGATCGAACCCATGAAGAAGCCTGCCTCAGGGAACTCCGACTCTTCTCTGGCTTGGCACAGTCTTTACCAAGCGGCGTTGTTTGAGAGTGACCGGGAGAAGATTCCGGCCAAGATTGATGCCGCCGAAAAAGCGATTCTTGACCGCGTGAAACAGCTGTTCGTGCTCAAAAGCGATCACATTGAAGAAGACCAGGTGCTCGACGACGCTTTGTATGCGCTGCGGGCGCTCCGGAACTGTGTTGCCCCAGGAGTGAATGCCGCTGCTTAGCCGCATGCATTCCCGATCCTAACGGCGCAGACCTTTTTTGACCTCCATACGTTCACATGAAAGATCGTGACCTCCCAATGACAGCCAAGGCTTTGGAGACAAAGCAGGTAGTTCTCCAAGGTTTGCGGCGCTCTTTTGAAGACGCCGTACGCGGCGTCCATAGAGCCGAACGGACCGGCAGGGTGTCGCAGCGCAGAACGCCAATCGCGCAGAGGCCCTGCTACAAGAGCGAATCGGCTACCGGAGCTGAAAAGCGCGCCCTTTCCGATGCGGCAAAAGCGCTGTCTGCTCTGTGGAAACTGGCCCCGAATCCAGGACGCTGAGTTCCTCAGCTTCGAATTACGGTCGAGGGATGCAAGGGCGGGTTGCTCAACGGGGAATTTCGTTTCCGCAAGCCAGCCAGAGTCAGAATTACCATGATCGCTATCATGAGAACGATAGCGAGGGTAGCGATCCTCCTCCCGTTCTTGGGATTCCCAGCAATCATGTCGGCAACTAAGATGCACCAGTTTCCTGACGGAAACTAGGGTCAAGATTGTAGTCGAGCGCAAAAGAGCCCGAAGCCCACCTGAATGCGGGTGGGCTTTGGGCAGAGCTTCTGTTTGGTTTAAACGGCTTTTCTCAGGGTCGTAGTACTCTCACTTCCCCGCTTAGTCGCACTCAGATCCGAGCAGGTTTGACAACTCGAGACAACTTCCTTACGGCGCTCGCGCAGGCGGCTTTGGAAGGTGTCCCAGCGGCCACCGATGCCGTTGGCGCTGTTGTCAATCACGACGGAATCGGTTCCTGCCGGTACAGCTCTTTCGGTAGGAGTACGGGAAGCGTCCAGATCGGCCCGGCTCGTAGTCGTGGACTGCGGCATTCTGGGCGGCGGATATCCCTGCACAGCAGCTTCAGCGCGCTCTGAATTTAGATTGCCCGTTTGCTGGTAGGTGGTGGGGGTAATGTTGCGGTCGGTTTCCGCCCGATGCTGCACCGGGCTGTTCACCCATTTCGCGCGATAGCGATTCTCGTAATCAGCCCATTTGTCTTCTGACTCCAGATCTGACTGGTTGTAGGGAGGGAAGCTCTCGATCTGTTCCTTGCTGAGATTTGCCTCAAGGTCATCCTCGTGCTTGGCAGAAGCACGCAGCCTGTCAGCGGGGACAAGGAATTTCTTGCTGTGCAGCCAGCCGCCCGTGTCGACCACAGCGTAACGAATGTCACCTGTCGTGTGATCGAAAATCACATCATCAATCTTGCCCAGCTTGTCGTCATTCAATCCGTATACGTGGGCTCCGCGAATGTCCTCGTTGGTCTCGAAGATCGGTGCGTCCTGGAGCGTGCCGTAATGTGCCATGAGTCCTCCTTTGATTTGCCCTTCTAGCCCGGGAATGCACGGCAGAATGTGCAGGCATTCCCTAAAGATCAACGTCCTGCATCTTCCAAGAGTATTGATGCTCGCTATATAGCCGACAATCGGCGGTTCTCTGTAGCCGCAGGCGAGATTTGAAACGCCACCAAAGTCAGATTTGATTCGGGTCGTCTGGCTCAGGCTCGCGCACTGGAACATCTGGATTCTCGGGAGGATCGATCGGATCCTGGACGGGGGTTGGAGAGGGCTCCACTGGAGCCCGAAGCGTGTATGGAAGCATGTGGAATCTCCTGGCAAGGCTGAGATGCGAAAAATCTTCCTGGGGCGGGACGAAAAAAGGCGGGCCAAGCTGGCCCGCTCTATTCTGACAAGTCGCAATTCCTCAATGAGGAGTGCTGGTGTCGTTAGTCGAAGAAGATGATGATGAGCTGCCATGGGGAGTCGTTGAAGGTTGCGAACTACCCGGAGCCGTGCCTTGTGGCGAAGTCGATCCAGGGGTCGTTGCGTTCGGTGTCCCATTGGGCGAAGTCGATCCCGGAGTCGTCGTGTTCGGAGTGCCGTTCGGGGAAGTAGAGCCCGGCTGCGTAGTGTTCGGCGTTGTGGAGCCTGGGGTCGTCGTATTGGGCGTGCCGTTTGGCGATGTCGAGCCCGGAGTGGTCGCATCGGGCGACGTCGAACCTGGCGTTGTGGATCCGGGCGTTGCGGGGCTAGGCGTCCCGTTGGGGGAACTGGAGCCCGGGGTAGTTGCATTCGGAGAGGTCCCATTTGGGGATGTCGAACCGGGAGTCGTCTGAGTTGTGCCTGCCGGCGGTGTGGCGGTGCTTCCCGGTGCAGTTGTGCTGCCAGGGGTTGAACTTTGTCCCGCTGTGCCGGAACTGCCCGACGGGGCAGTGCTTCCGCCCGATGGCGAGCTCTGGGCGGCTACCCACGCGCCGCAACATAGAATTACTGCAAGCAATGTAAGTTTCCTGATCGACTTCATAGTTACCTCACACCCATGTTCCTAGATTTCGCGTTCTCAACTGTCGCTAACAAGCTTGTGGCGACAACAAGCTTGAGTATGGGGGCGGGCCTGTGGACGGAGTATCCGGAGGATTGAGTACTTTGGGATGGGGGGAATATTCAGCTGCACGTGCGCGGCACGGTCGCTTCGCGAGCGGGGCGGAGGAAGCATCCGCCCCGGATGCGCCTAAGTCTCGGGGCTGACGGAGCGAACCAGAATGGTGTGGCCGCTGAGGCTTCCAACGACACGCGCCCGTTCTCCCGCGAATGGCTTCAGAACCTGGGAGTCACCTTGCAGAACGTACGATGAGTCGGCGCTCACCAGCGCGAAAGCGGCTCCGCCATGTACGCAAACTCGGACGCAAACGGTTGCCGGCCGTTGCAGGGCCGGAGAGTGCCTCGCACCACAGTGGGAGCACGTCACCATTCCCTCAAAGGCCTGTTCAGCCGGGTGGGCATTTTGCGCTGCCGCGGGCGCCGCCTGAAGTGCATCGTTGCCAGCTTCGGGGATACCAGCGGCCGCACCGATGCTGGCGAGCAAAAGCGCGAGCCCGACAGAAATTGCGCTGCCCACCACAACGATCTCGATCCAGATCCGCCGTGTGTTCATTTAGCCTCCGGGTGCATCCTCGCGGATGCTGCGCAGCGCTGCTATCAGAGTGCTTGCATGTACTCTGCCAGGTTTGACGATAACGGGGTAAATGGCTCGCCTTCATACACTTGGAGCCAAGACCAGATGCCAACTGCGACGTGATGGAGGGAAAATCTTATACGCCTGCCAGACGGCTATGCGGCTGCAGCGACGGCAGCGGCCTTGACCGGCCCCAGGGTAGAGGCCTCGCGCG
>JAICJP010000409.1 GCA_025928375.1 Candidatus Sulfotelmatobacter sp. | reverse complement strand
CGCGCTCAGCGGAGTTCTGAGCCGTGAGGCTGAGCGAAAGAAAGCAGAGAACCGAAAACATCATCCCCAGACGAAGTTTCATGGTAAGCCCCAATTGTGATCTGTATCAGCTTGGACGGACTTCAACTCCATTTGTCACGGACACACAAAGAGGCGCAGCTTTCGACTGCGCCTCGCATTTCGAGCTAAACGATCTTTTCACCAATCGACTTGGCTTGCGTGAACAGGTACAAATAATCCGGGCCGCCGGATTTCGAATCGGTGCCCGACATGTTGAAGCCGCCGAACGGATGCGCTCCCACCATCGCTCCCGTGCACTTGCGATTGATGTACAGGTTGCCGACGTGGAACTCGCGAATGGCGCGCTCGACTTTGTCCCGCGAACTGGTGTAGACGGCGCCCGTGAGTCCGAATTCGGTGTCGTTGGCAATCTCGAGAGCGTGGTCGAAGCCGCGCGCTTTGATCACCGCGAGCACCGGGCCAAAGATCTCTTCCTGCTCGAGCTTGGACTTCGGTGGAATATCCGCAAAGATCGTGGGCTTGATGAAGTAACCTTCGCCGGCTTCGGTGGCGCGTTCGCCGCCGGTGAGCAGGCGTCCATCTTTCTTGCCCTGCTCGATGTAGCCGAGGATCGTCTTCATGGAGCCTTCATTGATGACGGCGCCAATATTCGCGTTCTCGGCGGGATCGCCCACCTGGATCTTTTCGACCCGGGCTTTCAGTTGCTGCAGGAACTTGTCGTAGACGCGCTCGTCGACGATGGCGCGTGAGCACGCCGAGCACTTCTGCCCCTGAAAGCCGAACGCGGCCGCGGCAACGCCTTCCACGGCGGAATCGATGTCACCGTCAGCATCTACGATGATCGCGTCCTTGCCGCCCATTTCAAGGATGGTGCGCTTGATCCAGAGTTGCCCGGGCGCCTGATTGGCTGCAACCTTGTTGATGTTCAGTCCCACTTCGCGCGATCCCGTGAACGCGATGAATCGCGTCTTCGGATGCGCCACGACCGCATCGCCGAACGTCGCTCCGGAACCGGGGCAGAAATTCACTACACCTTCGGGCATGCCGGCTTCTTCGAGAAGATCCATGAACTTCGCGGCGATTGTCGGCGAGTCGCTGGACGGCTTCAGGATCACAGTATTGCCACTGACGATCGAAGCCAGAGTCATTCCCGCCATGATGGCGCAGGGAAAGTTCCACGGCGGAATCACCGCGCCCACACCCAGCGGAATGTAGACCAGAGTGTCGCGCTCGCCGGGCAGCTGAATGGGAGGCTGGACCTTCGACAGGCGCAACGCCTCGCGGGCGTAGAACTCGCAGAAGTCGATGGTCTCGGAGATGTCGGCATCGGCCTCCACCCAATTCTTGCTGACCTCGAAGACGAGCCACGCCATGTATTCCATCTTGCGCTGGCGGAGCAGATCGCCGACACGGAACAGAAGCCCGGCGCGTTCCTCGACCGAGGTGCGGCTCCAGGATTCGAACGCCTTGAGCGCGGCATTCATGGCGGGCTCGACGTGCTCGCGGACCGCTTTCTGGTGGATGCCGACGATCTCGGAGGGCTTGGCGGGATTCAGGGATTTGATCTTGTCGGTGGTCTTGACGCGCTTGCCGCCGATGACCAGATCGTACTCGTGACCAAGCTGGCCGCGGACTTTGGCGATGGCCGCGCGCATGCGGCGCGCGTTCTCTTCGTTACGGAAATCGAAAAACGGTTCGCTGACAAATGGTCCGGAATGCAGGTTTGCACGCGCAGGCCGGACGGGGGCTTCTAAGGTTGCCATGGGAGAAATCCTTTCGTGACGGATAACTGCGGTATAAGACTTTGATCAGTTTACACCTTGAAAGGACGCAAACCGGATCGGCTTCGGATAGCGGCACGGGCCAAATCTTTTCGGAACGCGGCTGGATATTGGCGGAGTTTTGGGACCGTTCTGTTCGTAAATCGTTCACTTGTAAGTGGCTTGCACGTTACGCCAAGTCCTCAAGTCCTAAGGTCCCGCTTGTTAACAGTCGAGCCGCCCCGGACGTCTATTCTGTCGCGGGGAGGGACCTGCATGCGGGACCTGCCCAGTGGACCTGCCCCCACATGCTCTAACATAGGCTTTGTTATTTACGGATTGCTCGTGATCCGGACATGACGGGCCGTCAAACAGATCATGGCGAGAATGTCTTCCCGCGAACGGACCGACGAGATACGTGGTGAAGAACGGCGAGTCAGAAGCGGCGACCCAAGGTCGCAGCCTCCAACTCTCTTCTAAAGCACAACTGGCTTTGTTCCGTCCCGGGCCATTACTTCAACGGCTGAAAGTAGTTCTGCACCAAATGATGTGCGACCTTCTGTCCAAGCACCGCGCCCTGCACAACGGAGTGATGGAAATGCATGCCGCCGTAGATTCGAGCCAGCTGCACCTCGCGCAGCAGGTCTTTCGTGCTGCTGAAGGTGCGGGTTGCGGTCTGGGTGCCTCCGCCGAGCGCGGGAGGAATCGAATAAGTGGCGGTCACGTGCAGAGTCAGGTTCGGCCTGCCAAAATAGTCTGCAACTACAGAACTGACCGCCCCGGTCACGCATCCGTGTGCTGCGGGATATTCGGGATGGTTGGGGGTCCTCGCCAATGGAAGCCAGGTCGGGTCCCCGATCACGTCCGGATTGCCCCCACCTTCCTGAATGGCGGTCACTGGGCGCCAGAAGTTGAAGAGGTACTTGGCATTCATGCACCCGATAAAGCCATCTCCGGCTCCGGTGAAGACCATGGCAAACAATCGCGCGCTGTCGAGGGTGCTGAGTGAATTGCGCGAGACAAGGTCCGTGAGCATGCTATTAAACGCCACGCCGGGATTGGCCGTCCAGAAAAGCCCGATCGTTGTCTGCTCCGAGGTGCGCACAGTGCTGGTCAGCGATCCCAAGGTTTTGGTGAGGTTGTAGTCATCGACCCACTCCTGACTTGAGAGTGGTGTCGGGCCTTCGTCGGGAAGGAATTGCGCAGGACTGCTCATCGTGAAAGGGGTCATGCTCGCAATCCAAGGGGTCAGCGGCCCGGGATAAGGAAAAGGCGGCGTGGGCTGGTACACTCCCGGACCCGGTGTCTGGAATACGTAGGTACTCACGCCAAATACACCGTCGTTGGTACGCAATGTGATGAGGGCCGCGGCCGCTTGCTGCCCTACCAGAACTCCGTCGCTAATGGCGGCGGGAGTTTCAGTCAGTGAAGCCAGATAATCGGCATACGTCGAATCCAGACCGACGAATGGCGGCGTAGCACTGGGATTTGATGCGGCTTGGGTTGGAAAGTAGGCAACCAGAACATCGTGAACCGCCGCTGCAACTGCGGCAGATTCCGATGCATCCGGTGCAGCAGGAGGCTGGATACCGCCGTAGGCCTGAAACCTGGGATGAATCGCGTTCACTGCGTCAAAAGCGGCGAGATTTGAATACGCGAGAAAGATGCCGGTACCGCCTGGGCTTATCTTCCCCAGGATCACCGTTTGCACCGCGACGGAATTCCAAAACGTAATGGCGTTCTGCGCCTCTGCGGCTGTGGCGAGAAGCACTGTCAACACAGACAGCGCAAGGGTTCGCATAGCTGGAGCTTTCATAAGGTCTCCTCCTTTGGAGAGTTCGGCGATTGTCGAGTGTCGACCCCGGGCGATCTTCTGCTTCAAGTTCGAAACGTGCAATCCTACTGCGCTCCTTTTCATGTCACACTTGACTCCGAAGCTAAGGTCCTCATTCTGCATGAGATCAGAGCCTGCCTCCGAAAGGCGCGGTTTGTGTGATAGGCTTCTGCTCTTGGATTTCCCATGCCGGACGCAACGCAGGCTCCCGCCGTCCGTCGCTTTGGCGTGTTCGAAGTAAACCTTCGATCCGCAGAACTGCGCAAAAGCGGTATGCGCCTCCGGCTTT
>JAICJP010000169.1 GCA_025928375.1 Candidatus Sulfotelmatobacter sp. | reverse complement strand
CCCGAGCCTACGCAGTATCGCAAGTAGTCACTTCTTTGCCGCGGATCACGCGGATCTACACGGATTGTACGGCTTTAACCGGATAGCAACCTTTCTGCTGGAAGTCGAGACTTTACGAAACGTCGGATTTCGACGCGGAGACTTCCCATGATCATCCGGCTTTCATTCATTTTCGCGCTGCTATGTTGTGCCAGCTGGGCAGTAGTCCAGGCTCGCCCCACTGCGCCGCCTCCTCCGCCGACCACAACGGGAGCCTCGGGACAGATGACTCCTCCGGCTTCTACGATCGGTCCGCCCACGCCCATTACAACGAAGGCAGCGGGCCCGGGCGCTACCCAGGCGCCGCCAACGCCAAGCAGCCCGGCACCGACCCCGACGGGACCGGCGCAACCGGTAAATCCCAACACTCCTGCGGTGCCCTGCCCAACGTCAACGGCAACCCCCACAGCGCAGAACGGAGCTGTTTCGGGCCAAGCGCCCAATGGCACAACCGGAGGTGCGCCTAGCCAGTCCCCCACAGGGGGAAACGGAGGGCAGCCTTCGAATCAGACAGCGACGCCGACAAACAATCCTGGGACCAATCCACCCGCTAACTCGGGGAATGCTCCTGAAGGCAATCCCGGGAGCACTTCGCAGACGAATCCGGCGACCACTCCCAACGGAGCGCCGTGTCAGCCAACTGCTGCCCCGACTGCAACACCGAACCCGCAGTGAACTAGTGCTCAGTTGAATTGACTTTTGCGCGGGCCGAAAACGGGCCCGCTTTGTTTGCTGGGCGAGATGTAGAGACGTAGCTCAGCGACGTCTCTACAGGCCGATGCGAGTGCTACAACGCGGGCTGCTGCTGGGTCATGCAGTGCATAGCGCCTAGCCCCCAAATGAAATCTCCGGAATAGATCGGGACAATTTCGCGAGTAGGAAACAGGTGGGCGAGCGTGTCCAGCGCAATGCGATCGTTGGGGCGGTTAAATACCGGAGCCAGCACAATGCCATTCGCAATGTAGAAATTGGCATAGCTCGCGGGCAGCCTGCGGCGTTCGAAGACCACCGGCTGAGGCATGGGAATTTCCACGATCGTGAGCTGCTTGCCATCCTGATCGCGAGCCGCTTGCAGCCGACGCAAATTCGCCCGCAGCGGAGCATGATTCGCGTCCCTGGAATTGGTCTCGACCATGGCGACAACCGTCGTCCGGTTGACGAACCGGGCAAGGTCGTCGACGTGGCCGTGGGTATCGTCCCCAACAATGCCGCGTCCCAGCCAGATCGTGCGCGGCGCGCCCAGGTAGTCCGCAAACGCTTTCTCGTAGTGCACGCGAGCCATGTGTGGATTGCGAGCTTGCTGTTTGCTTAACAGGCATTCTTCTGTGCTCAGAATAGTGCCCGCTCCGTTGACGTCGATGGAGCCGCCCTCGAGTACTATTCGCGTTGCCAAGGAAACCGGGCTAATCTCGCGATGATGAGCGGCCTTCGCCATCAGGCTTCCGACCTTCTCGTCATGGCGCCAGTTGGAGTATTTTGCCCAGGCGTTGAAGCGGAATTTGAGGGCCAATTCAGACTCATTATGGGACCGCGAGTGGCTGTCCAGCCGGGAGAAGCCCGGCTGCCTGGGAGTTAGAAAGATGCATCCGGAATCGCGCAACCAGATGCGATTGGTCGGCCAGTAGTGAAATCGAATGTCCTTCGACAAGGCATCTGCCCGTTCCAGCACTCGGCGCGCCTTTCTGCCTGCCGCGGCATTGTTAAGGACTAATTCGACGCGCTCACGCTTCGACAGATTGCGAATGATCTCGGCAAACACCCAAGGGATGGGCTCGAATTTTCCCGGCCAGTCTCCCTCGTAATGCGGCCAGGCAAGCCAAGTGGCGGCGTGAGGTTCCCACTCCGCGGGCATGCGATACCCCAAAGAGGCGGGCGCCGGAGTAGTTAAAGTATTGGTTGAGGGTTTGGGCACGGTTCAGGTCTAGTCCAAAAAGCGACTGGTGATGGGGGCGTAGCTGTCGATGCGGCGGTCGCGGAGGAAAGGCCAGTTGCGCCGGATCTCTTCGAGAGCCTTTAAATCCACTTCTCCGACGAGGATCTCCTCGCGATCGTGCGAGCCCTCTGCGAGCACGCGGCCGAAGGGATCGCAGAAGAATGATCCGCCCCAAAATTCGAGGCCTTGTCCCGGAGCCGACTTGCCCCGCACATTTCCGGTTTCGAAGCCTACGCGGTTCACCACAGCAACGTAAACTCCGTTGGCGATCGCGTGCGCGCGTTGAATAGTACGCCAGGCATCGTGCTGAGCGACACCGAACTCGGCTTTCTCCGCGGGGTGCCATCCGATGGCCGTGGGGTAG
This sequence comes from Candidatus Sulfotelmatobacter sp., assembly GCA_025928375.1. GTDB lineage: Bacteria > Acidobacteriota > Terriglobia > Terriglobales > Acidobacteriaceae > Sulfotelmatobacter. The sequence continues at coordinate 6,877 of JAICJP010000169.1, read as the reverse complement.
AACAAAATGGGCGCGCCCTGCAACGCCGTGAGACGCGCTCCTTCCGGATACCACTGGTCCCAGCAAACCAGCGTTCCTAATTTTCCCGCGCTTGTCTCAACAGCACGGAAGCCCAGATCTCCCGGCGTGAAGTAGAACTTTTCATAATAGAGAGGGTCGTCCGGGATGTGCATCTTCCGGTACAGGCCGCGCAGGCTTCCGTCGCGGTCGAAGACTGCGGCCGTGTTGTGATAGACACCGGCCGCGCGCTTTTCAAATAGAGACGCAATCAGCACCACGCCATTGCTGCGCGCCACTGCCGCTAATTTGTCGCTGCTTGCGCCGGGAATCGGCTCGGCAAGATCAAACAGTGCATGGTCCTCGCGCTGGCAGAAGTACTGGGTCTGAAACAATTCCGGCAGGCAGACCACGTCGGCGCCGCGTCCCGCGGCTTCGGTAACGCGGCTGATCGCCTTCTCCAGATTTTCTTCCGGCTCCGGCCCGCAAGACATCTGGATCAGGGCCACACGAAATTTCTCAGGGGGCAACGATCGGTCCTCCGCGATTCAATATAGCAGGAGATACGCAGGTTTAAGGGTGAGAAGGAGCGAGTCAAAGCCGGACCAGCCGCCATCGGCTGCTCCCTACGTGATCTACTCCGGCGCGACGCCGGTGCCCGCGCTGGGGTTCTTATTCAACCTTTTGTGCTTGGCTTGTTCTTCCTGATCTTGCAGGAGTTTCTTGTGATCTGCCGTTGAAGTGTCGAGTGTCTCGAGGGCGTTGGTGAGCACAAACTCGTATTGCTGCTTCTCCGTCGGAGGTGCGTCGGCAGCGTCTTTCAAGGCCAAAAGCTTGGCCAGAAACTCGGCGTCCGCCTCGATGACAGTCTTGAGAGGTTTGCGGATGTCATCATGGCGGTCAACGTACGTATCAATATTGTCGTTCAGTTCGTCGTACAGCAACTGGAAGTCGTCCAGGAGATCATGCGTCTGCTTCGCCCGATCCTTTGTTTTTGCATCATTCCTGATTTCCTCCAACTTCACCAGTCGTGCCCGCGCAAACTCGACATAGAGCGGCAGCCGCAGCTTCGGCTCCCAGCTAGTGTCACGAATTTTCTCGATTTCCGGCTGGGTTAGGGGATCCCGGTGCCTTTGTGCCAGCAGGAGGGAAGCCGAGACAGCGAAAGCGACCAGCGCGAGTCGGAGTGTTTTCATTTCCGGCCTTTCGTGAACATAGAAGCGAGCAGATCATCCGATACGCGGCTCAGGCGGGCGACAGCGTCTTTGATTGCGCCCTGCTCTGGTTGCGCCAGCGTGTGCAAGAGATCGGTAAGCTTGCGGGTCATGTGACGAACGGCGATCTCGGATTGCTTCTGGTACTTGTGTGACTGAATCGAATAATCGCGAGCGAGTTCCGAATACGCCACCACGTCCGTCAAGGCAGCCTGTGCGTTGTCCAAATCCCCTGCCGCGTAGAGTTTGTCGGCTTCGTTCAAGCGCATTTGCGCGACCTGCACGCAAAGGCGCGGCTTCTCCCCGGCACTAGCTGAAGAAATCCGTGCCTTCAGCCCATCCACGGTGGGCTCGGACGGGATCGGGGCAGCCGTGGCAGCCGCTGCCAGCAAGCCCAAGATTCCCAGCAGCAAAAGTTTTTGCCTGGTTCTACTCAACGCACAGCCCCAGTCGCGCCCATATTCTCGATTTTGCCGAGAAGATCTCAATCAATTATTTCTTCGGCTCCAAAGCGATCAGCCGGTGCTTAGCCTGCCACTCTTGATCAGGATACTTGCCGTCCGCCCCCTGCAGGAAGAGGCGATAATTCGCTGCGGCTTGCTTTACATCTTTCAAATGGTCGTAAGCGGACGCGCGCAAGAAATACGTGATGGGAATGTCGGGCTGCAACTTGGCGCGAGCGTCCAGCGCTTTTAGCGTCAGGGCGTAGTCATTGTTCTGGCTGGCGGCAAATGCCAGATCGCCATACGCCGCAGCGAACCCCGGTTTAAGCTTCACGGTTTCAAGGAATTCCTTTTGTGCCTCGACCGATTTCTTCTGCTTCAGCAGATTTACCCCAAGGCTGTGATGCAGTTCGGCGTCGTCAGGATGTGCCGCGAGCAGCGACCGGTACGCAGCTTCCGCCTGCTCGCTTTTGCCAGCAGTGGTGTAGAGGTCGGCGAGATCGCGCTGCAGGGAAGTGTCTGCAGGATTAATCTTCATAGCCGACTGCAGTTCGGTGATCGCCTCGTCGTTTTTGCCCTCCGCCGCCAGGACCCGGCCCAACTGGACGTGGGCGGCGGGTTGCTCAGGATGGGCCGCGACAATCTTTCGCAACTGCGCTTCCGCATCAGGGAACCGCCGGCCCCGCATGTAGATATTGGCCAGCCCGATTGTGGCCTCCGACGATTGTGGGTCAACCGCTAGTACCTGCTTGTACTCTTGCTCGGCGTCCGCGAACTTATTTTGTTTTTCAAGGAAAAGGCCGGCCGCTAAACGCGGCTCGGGATCGTTCGGAACCAAGGCCGCGGCTTGGTGATACGCCGACAAGGCCTCGTCTGGTTTGGATGGTTCCAGCAAGTGAGCCAATGAGGTCCAAGCCCGTGCCTGTCCTTCGGCCACATGGCTGGTGGGCTTCAACTGCGTAGCGGCGCGCAGAAACTGCTCTGCATCCGGCTGGCCCGCTTTCGCCAGCTGCAATCCGAGATTGAGATTGGACTCGAAGACATCCGGCTTAGCAGCGACGGATTTGCGGTAAGCAGCAATGGAGTCCTGCGGCTTGTCCATTGCGTTTTCAACAAAACCTAGATCAAACCAGGCGACGTAATTCTCGGGATCGCTCGCTACCAGGTTCTGCAGCACCGCTTTGGCCTGGGGATAATCACGCTTTTGAATAAGGTCCTCGGCTCTCGCCAACTCGGGTTGCGGTCCTTCTTCTTCCGTCACGCGGGTGTGATGCCGGTGCGACTTCTGGCCCGATGACGAGGAACTCCCCTGCGCAGGTTTATTGGCTGATTCCTGGAAAGCGAGGAGCGCGGGATTGGCGAGCAAACAGACCGCCACTCCGGCAATGAACAACGGTTTGCAGTTCGCAGCCTTACGAACGCCCATTGGAACGAGACGCTCCATTGCCGTGCAAAACACGTGCCAGGTATTTTCCGGTGTACGATCCCGGCAGCTTGGCAATCGCTTCCGGCGGTCCCACGCCGATGATCTTGCCGCCGCGGTTCCCGCCCTCCGGGCCCAGGTCGATCACCCAGTCCGCAGTCTTGATCACTTCGAGATTGTGCTCGATGACCACAATTGAGCCCCCTGCTTCAATCAGACGGCGAAACGCGGCCAGGAGTTTGCTGACGTCATCGAAATGCAGCCCGGTCGTAGGCTCGTCGAAAATGTACAGCAACCGCCGTTTGAGTTTCTCGGCGGAGGGACGTCCCGAATCGCGTGTGGCGGGTTGCAGGTGCGCCGCCAGTTTCATGCGCTGTGCTTCGCCTCCGGAGAGCGTAGTCGCGGATTGCCCCAGGCGCAGATACCCTAGTCCAACTTCTTCCAGAGAGCGCAACTTTTCAGTGATCTTGGGTACTTCAGCAAAAAACTTCAGCGACTCTTTCACCGTGAGGTTCAGCACGTCATGGATGTTCTTCCCACGATATCTCACCTCCAGAACTTGAGGCTTGTAGCGCGTGCCTTTGCACTCTTCGCAGATGAGTTCGACGTCAGCCAGAAACTGCATTTCAACTGTGACAGTGCCGTCGCCCTGGCAAACCTCACAGCGTCCACCGGGGATGTTGAAAGAGAAATGTCCCGCGCCAAAGCTGCGTTTCTTCGCTTCCGGAAGCGAGGCAAATAACTCGCGGATCGCATCGAAAGCCTTGATGTAGGTGACCGGGTTGGAGCGGGGCGTGCGCCCGATTGGCGACTGATCCACAAGCACCACTTCTTCGATGTGCTGATCGCCGTCCAGCGCCTCCCAATGCGCTGCGATGCTGGCGTTTGTGCCGTTGCCGTTACTGGACTGCTGTTTCGCCTCGGCTAGCGCGCGGTACAAAACCTGATGCAGTAGCGTCGATTTACCGGAACCAGATACCCCGGTAATCGCGACCAGCATGTTGAGTGGGATATTGAAGTCGACGTTGCGTAGATTGTTCGCGCGAACACCTTTCATCTTGATCTGCTGGGGGCCGGGCTTGCGGCGTGTCGCGGGAGGCTGAATCCTCAGGTCGTGTGATAAGTACCTGCCCGTCAGGGAGGCAGGATTGTGCACGATCTGCTCGTACGTCCCCTCGGCAATGAGTTTGCCGCCATTTTCTCCCGCACCCGGGCCAAGATCGAGAATGCAATCCGCGGCGCGCATAATGTCGGGATCGTGCTCGACGACCAGGATTGTGTTTCCCAGGTTCCGAAGATCGTGGAGAATTTTCACCAGCCGATGCGTATCTCGCGGGTGCAGACCGATGGAAGGCTCATCGAGCACATAAAGGGTCCCCACCAGCCTTGATCCGAGGGAGGTGGCGAGCTGAATGCGCTGAGCCTCGCCGCCGGACAGCGTGGAGGAAAGCCGATCCAGAGTCAGATATTCCAATCCCACTTCGTTCAAGAAGCGCAGCCGTTCGCGGATTTCGTCCAGAACCTTGTCGGCAATCTCAGCTTCCTGGGCCGTCAACTGCAACTGCTCGAAAAATCTGAGCACCTCTTCCACGGTAAGAGAACAAACCTCACACAAATTCTTGCCCTGGACCTTGACCTGTCGCGCTTCCAGCCGCAAGCGCGAGCCGTTGCAGTCGGGACACACTGAATATCCACGATACCGGCTCAGAAATACGCGCACATGCAGCTTGTATTTCTTGCGTTCCAGATGACTGAAGAACCCGCGAACGCCCATGAACTTTCCCTCGCCGTTCAGCACGGCATTGCGATGCTCTTCGTTAAGGTCAATCCAGGCCATATCCAGCGGAATGCCCGCCTGCTTGGCATACCGCTTCAAGTCAGCAAACAGAGGGCGATACTTCGGCTTGGTCCAGGGCTCAATCGCGCCATCGGCCAAGGACTTCATCTTGTCCGGGATTACTAGGTCCAGATCGAAATCGATGGTGTTGCCAAACCCCTGGCACTTCGGACACGCGCCGTAGGGATTATTGAAAGAGAAAAGACGTGGCTCGGGCTCTTCGTACTTCAAGTGGCAATGCTTGCACTCAAACCTCTGTGAGAAGCGGAGGATTGAAGATGTGGCGGGCGAGCTCTCTCGCCCTTCATCGGCGACGTGCTCAGAGCGGGGAAGCTCAAAAATAACTTCTCCCGATTCCCGGTAAGCCGTCTCAATGGCGTCGATAATGCGCGACCGGGCCTCAGCCGAAACGACCAGGCGATCCACGAGTACGAAGATAGGCTGGCTGAAATCAAGATCGAGTAACGATTCCGGCGTGGAGAACTCGAACACCTGGCCCGCCTGATAGAGCCGGTTGAAGCCAGCCTTGCGCAGCTCGAAGAGCCGGTTTCTCAGCGGCTCGCTGATTTCGCCAGCCCCGTCTTTCTTCCTTCTCGCGGGCCGCGAGGATGCCGCGCCGCCGGGTGCCGCGAGCCCCCCTCGCCCGCGCGATGTCTTCACGGCTGCGTTTTGAGCCTCGGCCTCGTTCCGCTGCAGTGGGAATAGCACCTGCAGGCGAGTTTGCGGGTCCAAGGCAAGGATGGTATCGGCAACTTCGTCGACCGTATCCTTCTTCACCTCTTTGCCGCAGCTCGCGCAGTAGGTTCTGCCTATACGGGCAAATAGCAGGCGAAGATAATCATAGATCTCGGTTGCGGTGGCAACGGTCGAGCGCGGATTGCGCGTCGTATTCTTCTGCCGAATCGCGACGGCCGGAGCGATTCCATCGATCGTATCCGCATCCGGCTTCTCGATGCGTTCCAGGAACTGCCGCGCATAGGCCGATAAAGACTCTACGTAGCGCCGCTGTCCCTCGGCGTAAATGGTATCGAAGGCGAGCGAAGACTTACCCGAACCCGACACCCCGGTGACCACTGTGAGCCGGTTATGTGGGATCTCAAAATCAATGTTCTTGAGGTTGTGAACGCGCGCCCCGCGAACAATGATGCTTTCTGTCTGGGTAACGGACATCGATTCGGGCCCAATAGCCACACGTGGTTCCGAGCGCAAGCGCACAGGAGCGTCCGGATGGCTTACTGAATCTCTCTATTATAAGGGAATTTCAGGGGCCAGACAGATAGGGGAGGCGTGCCACGTTGTCGATCGAACGGTTAAAAATGAGGAGCACGCGCAACCGTGCTCCTCAATTTCACTTAGTGTCGGTAGCCTGCATTGGGCGACGCAATCTGATCGTACGTTAAATCGCGTGGGATGTTGTAACGCGCCATGATGTCCTGCATCTTGCGCTCATCTTTGCGAATGTCGTCGCGGTCGTTCTTGCGGGTATCTTTTTCCCATTTTTCGTAAGCTTTATCGAACTCGCGCTGATCGTCCACCGACAGACGAGTCTGGCCATATCCGGCGTCCCCGCGTGAATAGCGGTTGTCGTTATAGCCGTTGTCCCGATATCCGCCGTTGTTATACCCGGGTTGGGTGGCGATCCGATCGTAGGGCACATCGGGGGGGATGTTATTGCGCTGCATGATGTCCTGCATGCGGCGGGCGTCCTTCGCAATGTCGTCGCGATCATTGCGGCGGCTGTCATTTACCCATTTTCCGTAAGCGTTGTCAAAGTCCCTCTGGTCTTCGGGCGAAAGCCGTCCCTGATTGTCCCAGTTGCGGTTATCCTGGGGATCGGCATTGTTGTAACGTCCCTGATCGGAGCGGTCCTGCGGCCCGTAACCATTGCTGGCGATGCGATCATAGGGCACGTCAGGCGGGATGTTGTTGCGCTGCATGATGTCCTGCATCTTGCGCGCATCTT
>JAICJP010000260.1 GCA_025928375.1 Candidatus Sulfotelmatobacter sp. | reverse complement strand
TGGCGCGTCCTAAGAAAACGCGCAGGGCGGCGTGATTGAAAACCGGTCAAGGAATCTGAGAGTCTTCGAGACGACCGTTTACTGTTGAACATACGTGTGGCCTGACCGGTCGTAGATCTGGACCATTTCATTCATGCGCTTAGCCAACTCTGGGTGTAGCGCCCCATGCTGAAAACGCCAGCGCCAGTTCCCGCTCGATGTGCCCGGAAGATTCATGCGCGCTTCCGCGCCCAGGCCGAGCACATCCTGAAGAGGGATAATAGCGAGATCGGCAACGGAGGACTCCACTCCTCGGATCAAGCGCCAATGAATGGGCTCGTCATTTTTGAGATCCAGGTATGCGCGGGCAAAGGTACGTTCCTTGGCGACATCCTCCGGAGTTCGAGTGCTGTCGTTTTCGCCCGAACTATTCCACCATCCGACAGTCGTATCGTTGTCGTGCGTGCCAGTGTAGGCCGCGAGCTCACGAGAATAGTTGTGTGGACGGAACGAGGGACCCTGCGGATCCTTGCCGAAGGCAAACTGCAGGATGGCCATGCCGGGGAAATGAAAGCGGTCGCGAATGGCCTCGACTTCCGGGGTGATGACTCCGAGGTTCTCCGCGATGATCGGCAGTTCGCCAAATTCGCGCTCCAACACCGCAAATAGTTCGGCGCCAGGCCCTTTGACCCAACGACCGTTGATGGCGGTGGTCTCATTTCCCGGAATTTCCCAATGCGCCTCGAATCCGCGGAAGTGGTCGATGCGCACTGCGTCATACAAATTCGTCGCCGCACGATAGCGTTCGATCCACCAGCGGTAACCGTCTTCCCGCAAACGATCCCAGCGATAAATTGGATTACCCCAGCACTGCCCAGTGGCACTGAAATAGTCCGGAGGCACGCCAGCAATCACGAGCGGCTCTCCCTGCGGAGTGAGGCAAAAATATTGTGGGTTCGTCCACACATCTGCGCTGTCGAGCGCGACATAAATGGGGATATCGCCGACGATGCGAATTCCCGCCTGATGTGCGTGGGTGCGGAGCGCCTGCCATTGCCGAAAGAACTCGAACTGCCAGTACTGGATAGCACAAACAGAATCCCTTAGCCGCTCGCGCGCGGCGGCGAGAGCCGCTGGCCGACGGTTCGCGATCTCAGCCGTCCAGCGGTTCCAGGCAACACCACCTTGTTCCTCCTTACACGCCATGAACAATGCGAATTCAGGAAGCCAGCCCGCGTTGGCCGCGCAGAATTCATCAAAAGCTCGCTTCTTGCTGTTATCGCTGAGGAATCGCTGCGCTGCTTTTTTCAAGAGCGACGTCTTCCAAGGAATAACGCTCCCAAACTCGACGTGGTCCTCGGGAAATTCCGGTTCATTTCTAAAATCCGAAGCTTCCAGAATCCCTTGTTCACGCAATTTCTCGAGGCTGATCAGGAGAGGGTTTCCCGCGTGCGCCGAAAAGGACTGGAAAGGGGAGTCGCCGTAGCCAGTCGGGTTCAGGGGCAGCACTTGCCACAGTTTTTGACCGGCATATTTCAAAAAATCAACGAAGGTGAATGCCTCAGATCCAAATTCGCCGATGCCGTGAGGTCCAGGCAAGCAGGTGGGATGAAGCAGAATTCCGCTGGAACGAGGAAATCTCATACGCGCATGAGGAGTAAGAATAACGCAAATAGCGGAACCACAGCAGAGGTCCCCGCGTGCCGGCTGCAAGCTGGGGTGAGAGTTCCGGGAAAGTCTCCCCTCTTCGCTGTATTGCAATCGGCGCATGCAGGCTCAAGATGATGATTACGTACCAGGCTATGCAGGAGTGAAGTCATGAAATTTATGTCGGCAAATCTCGATAATCTCAGGAAACTTTATGTGGATGAACTGCAACACCTCCACTCTGCTGAAACGCAAATCACCAAAGCCCTGCCGAAGATGATCGAAAAGGCGAGCGATCCTCAACTGAAACAGGCTCTGGAGACCCATCTCCAGGAGACCCGCGGACACGTGGCGCGTCTCGAACAGATATTGCAGAACTCGGTAGGCGAAGTGGACTCGAAGAAATGTAAAGGAATCGCTGCTCTTATCGGCGAAGGAGAAGATGTGATTACCGATGCCCGCGATGAGGCAGTCCGCGACGCCGGCATCATCGCAGCGGCACAGAAAGTTGAGCACTACGAAATGGCATCGTATGGCACGGTTCGAACGTTTGCTGAGATTCTGGGACAGACGCAAGAGGCGGACCTGCTGGAAAAAACGCTGGACGAAGAAAAGCACGCGGACGCCGTTCTGACGCAGATATCCGACTCCGCAAACACGCGCGCGGATAAGGCAGCTTAAGTCAACTTGAAACGCTACCCCAATTTCAGGTCGCGGCTCGCTGGATCCAGAAAATTTACGCAGCTCCTAAACGAGCCCCGACTGTTTTGCTCTCAGGTCGAAGCAGACCGTCATGCTCCTAACTGCTCTTGCAGGACCGCGAAGGCAACGCCACCCACTGTATCTTGTTGCGATACTTATCTTACGGACGCTGCCGTGGTAGCAGCTTGCTTGGTCAACCCGTAACGTTTCGGAGAGAACGACAGGATTATCACTCCATTTTCCGCCAACACCTTTTCTGCTTGAGGCATCACACCCCTCGCATTGATTTCGTCAAACTGTAAGCGAGGAGCCTTGACAACTCCAACCAAATGTTGGCTGCGCAATTTATTTCTGCCCGCCCTATTTCTGATTTTCTTTGCTGCTTACACGGAAGTTCCCCACGCTGCGGCCCAAGATGCCATGCTGCAGCCCCAAACTGAGAAGAACTATCAGCCTCATTCTTATCAGGGCAAGGTTGAACCGGATGACGGGCAATGGACTCGTCCCGCCAAGGATTACGCAAGCACCCGCTACTCCAGCCTCGATCAGATCAATACAAATAACGTTAAGAACCTTAAGCTCGCATTCACCTTCTCGACCGGAATGACGCGCGGCCATGAGGCCGCGCCGCTGATCGTAAACAATACGATGTATATCGTGACACCCTTCCCCAACAGCCTTTACGCGCTGGATCTGACCAAGCCGGGGGCACCGATGAAGTGGGTGTATCAGCCCTTGCCCACGCCTGCCTCACAGGGTGTAGCTTGTTGCGACGTAGTAAACCGCGGGGCTTCCTACGATGACGGCAAGATCTTTTACAACACCCTGGACGATCAAACGGTGGCGGTGGACGCGAATACCGGAAAGCAAGTCTGGAAGACGCAGATCGGGGACATCAACAAGGGCGAGAGCATCACCATGGCTCCGATCGTCGCCAAAGGGAAAGTATTGGTTGGGAACAGCGGCGGGGAATTCGGCATTCGCGGCTGGCTTACCGCGCTCGATGAAAAAACCGGGAAGATCGCATGGCGGGCTTACAGCGCCGGACCCGACAAAGATGTTCTGATCGGACCGAAATTCAAGCCATTCTATCCTCAGGATCGTGGCCAGGATCTTGGGGTGAAGACTTGGCCTCCGGATGCCTGGAAAATCGGTGGTGCGGGTGTCTGGGGATGGATCTCTTACGATCCGCAACTGAACCTGATCTATTACGGCACCGCGAATCCGGGCCCGTGGGATTCCGAAGCCCGTCCCGGCGACAATAAATTCTCGTCCGGGATTTTCGCGCGCGATGCCGATACCGGCGAGGCGATCTGGTTTTATCAATACAGTCCCCACGATCTCTACGACTACGACGGGGTCAACGAGAATATTCTGCTCGACCTTCCCATCAAGGGGCAGACTCGCAAAGTTCTCATTCATCCAGATCGCAACGGGTACGTCTATGTCCTGGATCGCACTACTGGCGAAGTTTTGTCGGCCAATCCATTTGCGCCCATTACAACCAGTCGTGGCGTCGATTTGAAAACAGGTCTCTTGCAGTACGTAACCGAGAAGCAGCCCATGGTGGGCAAAGTCGTGCGCAATTTGTGTCCCACCGCGCCAGGCGCGAAAGACTGGCAGCCTTCGGCGTTCTCTCCGCGGACAGGGCTGGTCTACATTCCACACAACAATCTCTGTATGGATGAGGAAGACGTAACGGCCAACTACATTGCCGGCACGCCCTACGTTGGGGCCAACGTTCGCATGTATGACGCTCCGGGCGGATACGGAGGAGCTTTCACCGCCTGGGATCCCATCGAGGGGAAAGTCGTGTGGTCCAACCCAGATCATTTCCCGGTGTGGAGCGGGGCGCTAGCGACTGCCGGCGATGTTGTGTTCTATGGAACGTTGGACGGCTGGTTTAAGGCTGTCGATGCGCATAACGGCTCGCTGTTGTGGCAGTTCAAGACGGGGTCGGGAATTATCGGCCAGCCCGTCAGCTACAAAGGCCCAGATGGCAAGCAATACATCGCGATTCTATCGGGCGTAGGCGGATGGGCTGGAGCCATCGTCGCCGGAGGCTTGGATCCCCGCGATGAATCCGCAGCTCTTGGATTCGCCGCAGTGATGAAAGATCTTCCCAAGTACACCACCAAGGGAGGGATGCTGTATGTTTTCGCCCTTCCTTAAGCCTGCTGCACTCACGGTTATCTTTTTGGTGATCGCCGGCGCGGCGTCCGGGCAGAGTCGGGAACTTCGCGTCTGCGCCGATCCCGACAACATGCCGTTTTCCAATATCCAGCAACGGGGTTTCGAGAACCGTATCGCGGAATTGGTCGCGGCAGATTTAGGCGCACACCTCAGCTATGTCTGGCAAAGGATGGGCCGCGGCTTTGTCCGCGAGTACATTGACAGATCTCAATGTGATTTGGTCATTGGCGTTCCCGCAGATTTCCGTCTCCTGCTCACCACGATTCCTTATTACCGATCGAGCTATGTCTTCGTGGTTCCACGACAGTCAAACGTGAAATCAGTGTCGCTCGACTCGCCTGAGTTGCACGGATTGAAGATCGGCGTGCAAGTGCTGGATGAGAATTACACTCCGCCCGGCACAGCCCTGGCGCGGCGCGGCTTACAAAGCGAGATCGTCGGCTTCGATACAACCGGGGAGGATGCTGAGTCGATCGTGCGCGCGGTCGCGAAGCGCCAGGTCGACCTGGCCGTGGTTTGGGGACCGCTCGCGGGATACTTCGCCCAACGATATCGCGCCGCCGTCAAACTCATGCCGGTTGAGCCGGAAGTCGATCCTCCCGGGCTGCCGTTTACGTTCGCCATCTCGATGGGTGTTCGCAAAGGGAATACTGCGCTGCGAAACGATCTGCAAAACGTGCTTTCAACCCACAGTTCACAGATACACGACATTCTGGCGGAATATGGCGTGCCGGAGCTTCCGTTAGCGCCGCAGCAGACCAGCATCAGCAGAGGTCAGTGATGCGCAGCAATTTCCAACTCGCGCTGGTATTGAGCGCCTTCGGTGCTGCCGCGTTGCTGGTGGCGTGTTCGCGGGAGGACCGGATCTTGCGACAGCCTCCGCCTGCCAATCAGACCATCAACTCCGTGCAAGTGAGTGGCCTGAATCCGGGGGCAAATTCCATGCCCACCCCTCCGCCTTCCAACATGTATCAGGAAAGCGCGTATGCGGTTTCGGAGGGGCAAAAGCTCTATGAACAGTACAACTGCGTGGGTTGTCACGCCCACGGTGGTGGCGGTATCGGCCCGCCGCTGATGGACAATAACTGGATCTACGGCAGCGAAGCGGGAAACATTTTCACCACCATCATGCAGGGAAGGCCCAATGGCATGCCTTCCTTCCGCAATCGCGTTCCCGAATATCAAGCCTGGGAGATTGCTGCTTACGTCCGCTCCATGTCAGGACTGCTCCCGAAAGGCGTTTCGCCCGGCCGCCCCGACCACATGAGTGTAAAGCCGTCAGAAGCTTCCACGCCTCCGCAAACACCTACCGGAATCACCGGCTCCCCGGAGCAGCACCAATGATTGCCGCTCTGTGCGTGCTCGCGCAGGCGATGCCGCTTGACCCCGGTCGCCACAATATCTTGCGTCCCGGCGCACCGCAGGGCAGCCACATCGAGTGGCTCTACTGGGTCATTTTCTGGATCGTATTCGCGGTTTACGTGTTGATGATTCTGGGATTCACCCGAGCCGCCGCGAGATCGAGATCGGACGCCATTTATCCACTGCCCGTATTCGAAGACAAAGAAGGAGACGAGCGTGCGAAGTGGGCGGTGGGAACGGCGGTCGCGGTCACGGTCGTGACCTTGTTCGGCGTACTGGTTCTGAGTGTGGTCACCGGCAAGAAGGCCGCCGGACTGACTTCAAAGAATCCCGTCACCATCCAGGTCATCGGTCATCAATGGTGGTGGGAGGTCGTTTATCCGAATCCGCAAGCCGATCAGACCGTCACCACAGCGAATGAAATACACGTTCCAGTGAACACTCCCGTCGTGATTCTCACGAATTCCTCCGATGTGAT